>JAUWSR010000170.1 GCA_030609975.1 Acidobacteriota bacterium
GCCCCGGCAGGTCGGAAGGAGCGATTTGACCGGTAGAGACGAACCGCGCGATAAAGCCCGTTAAGGCTTCCTTTCGCTAACCAGATTCTGTTTCTGAAGAACATTCTAAATCTCAGCGATTATTATAGCATTTAATCTTTAAAATGCACTTCACCATGGAGAATTCTGAGCAGGATCGTATAGACTTATTTCCTTTCCTCACAGCTCTATGGCAGGCTCAGTGCAATTTATAGAGGTGTGAGACGATGGTGTATGTTGAAAATCAGGCTTCTTTGGGTTTTCTTGCCATAAAAAATACAAATGCAAGCAATATAAAGATTATCCCCTGAACAAATAGGATCATGTTCATGGTGTAACCCTCAAGCACAAAGTTTACCAGGATTGCTTCTAATCCAAAGAGAAATAAAATCACTGCAACAGCTGTCATAGCCCCGGATAAAACGGCTTTATCCTTTAGGCTGCGCATCCAGAAGGCCATAATGCCCAGACTGATCTGGGCAACACCAAGAACCATATGGGTTGCGACAAGGGACACATTGATATTTTCTGTCGGTGTGTTTAAGAATTTAAACAGTGTTTCGGGTACGAATAAACCCAGTATTCCCCATACAAATGCAAAGAGTATGGGAATCCACAGAAGATTCTTTTGAAGTTTCATTTTCTCCCTCCTTGGTTAAAATGAGTCCAAAATAATCTGAATTATAAATGGATTGATATCGGATGGAGGGATAGTGAAACAATCATGTTAAATCTTATCTAGAAAATTCCCCAAATTCTATGATGTCAATAATCTTTATAAAATTGGCCATGAATGTCAAGAGAATTTGCATGAGCTTAATTGTTGCCACTTGGCAAGCGCCTTTATTTAACGGAAAAAGGGAAAAAGCTTGCGATGCTTTTTTGAGGGGGTTCTGGGTATTGAGGGATCATTGATGTAATCCAGTTGGGTTTGGACCACATGTTCCAGAATATCCAGCAAGCTCTTGTGGCGGCCCTGTTTGTTTTCCAGGCCCTGGTTCTCCATCTCTGCCAAGAGACTCGCCGTGGCTTCGATCGTGGACAGGCAGAGGGGATTGGGTTGCTGTTTGATCACAAAACGGGAAGGTTGGCTGGGATTCAGGGCGATCCGAGGCAGTCGGTGTAGGTTCTGGCTCAATTTCATCATCTTCTTGGCCGCTGTCCAGGTGCCGTCGACAACAAAAACCAAAGGGGTGCGAGTTTTCAGAGCTGATTCGTCGGCCAGGAATTTCGCAGGCTCGATCGAGGTTTTTCCCGGATACAGTATGCAGGGATAAAACTCCGAATCGGCAAGCAGGGTTTGGACTCTGGAGTCATCCGAAAAATCCACACCCATGATAATCTCGGAATTCCTGAGGGCAAGATGGGCGAGACGGCCCGTCCCGTTCCGGGTCCTTTTAGCCTCTTTGGGATGCATCAAGAATACAAATCGAGTTCGTGTGTCGAAAGATCGAATGAAACTGCAGAAGCAGTGAGAGCGAGGCCGGAGGCACTGAGTACAGTACTCCCTTTGTTTATCCATACACTTATCATACCAATGATTTCTCCTTTTGCATAACAGTCGAAAGGGTGATCCTATCCTGCGGCTGGACTTAAATTCATATGTTTTTTACACCTTTATAAAAAAGATCCCATTTGTCCACAAAATTTCAACTAATTTCAAAAATTCCCGACTAAACCAAGTGAAGTCGTGTGTGTTTAATGAGGGTGCTGGCTGTAAAGTGTGTGTATTTAGCAAAAGGGGGTATGGTAAGGCAAACCCTGCCCAGCCAGCACAACAAGGTCCCCTATTTACAATAATATTCTAAGTCTAAGTTGTCAATCATCACGAAGGGTGATTTTTCCGGGCAAAACATACGGTTGACAATTTTTAAGCTTCTCCTCTATAATTTAAAGTGTTATCTGGGGGCGAACTGGATTCGACGGAGGTAGTGAGACAAAGGTAGCATGTCGAGGCTCCACCCACCTCGTTAAAAAGGTGGAACAAACTAAGTGCAAATCCAATGCCACTTGCTGCCTAATAGTTAGGCATGCCGTTTCTCCTGCGCTTTCCTGCAGCGCTTGAGAAGCGACGACCCGCAGGATAGCTAACCGGGTTGGCTCCGAGCCTGGGGCGCGAAACAATTTCGAAGCTGGTTTTAGGGTAGCTTTCCCCTTCGGTTAGCCTTAGAACGAGCAGAAGGAAGGGGATAAACATGTAGAAGCCTTTCGTCAAATGCTTTCGGACGCGGGTTCGATTCCCGCCGCCTCCACTAAATCCATAAAGAGTGGATTCAAGTGAGAATAAAGATTATTAAAGCTGCAGTACTGATCCTGGCCCTGGTCTTTGTGTCTCGGCTGTCCGTGTTTCCTCAAGATCAGAAAACCATTGTGATCGATCCCGGACATGGAGGGCTGGAAGTCGGGGCTAAGGGTAAATTTGGGAACTTGGAGAAAAATATTACTCTTCCCATAAGCCTCAAGCTGAAATCCATCATCGAACGAAAACTGGCGTATCGCGTGGTCTTGACACGGGACCGTGATGTGGATGTGTCTTTAGAAAGGCGCTCTGCCATCGCTAATAACAACAAAGCCTTTGTCTTTATCAGTATCCACGCCAACGGTTATCCCGGCAGGAATGCCCACGGGTCCGAGACCTACTTTTTGAATCTGAATGCGACCGACGAAGAGGCCAGGCGCTTGGCCTATGTGGAAAACAACTCCACCGAGTTATCTCAAGTTGCCGGTGAGCACCAGGATGACATCATGATGATCCTGTGGGACATGGCGCAGGCAGCTTATCTAAAGCAGAGCAGTCAGTTGGCGGAGTTGATCCAGCACGAACTGAACACACTCCTGCGAACCCGGAATCGCGGAGTCAAGCAGGCGCCTTTTAAGATCTTAACAGGGGTGGCCTGCCCGGCGGTCCTGGTGGAAGTTGCTTTTATTTCCAATCCTGATGAGGAGCGGAAGCTCCTGACCGAAAATTTCCAAAACGATGTTGCCGAGGCGATTTACGCCGGCTTAGCCAAATACCTGGAGCGCAACCTCGACAGGTAATTTCCACAATGGATACAAAACGACTGGTACCGCTTGTTGCGCTTTTTCTCCTGTTGATCGTTTTGGTGGTCCTTTTTTTTACAGGGGGGAAGGAAAAGAGGCTTGCTCCGGATACAAGCGTTGCTGTCTCTGAGTCCGGGGAGGGTGTGATCGAGGAGCGTCCGACGAAAACCATCGTCCTCTATTTTCTATCAGATAACGATTACCGGCTGCATCCCGAGGAACGGGAGATTTTTACGGATATCCCTGAAGTGGATCAAGTCAAACAGACTTTAGAAGAGCTCCTCAACGGTTCTTTGAATGATGGGCTCTCACCCTTACCGGAAGAAACACGCCTCAGGGAGATCTTCTTTACCCCAAGCGGAGTGGTCTATGTGGACTTTTCCCGGGAACTTTACCTGAATCATATGTCTGGATCAGCAGCCGAGATCGCCACCGTCTTTGCTATCGTCAATCCTCTTGTTCGGAATTTTGAGTCCATACAAAGAGTATTCATTCTGGTCGAAGGTACCGAACGGGAGACGCTGAATGGCCACATCGACCTGACCCGGCCCCTCCTGCCTCGTTTCGATCTGATCGTTGGTGGCTTATTAAAAAACTTCCCAGAGTTGCCATAATTGGATTTCCCAATGTGGGAAAATCCACTCTATTCAACCGTCTCGTAAAAAAGAAAAAATCCCTGGTCCATTCCGAACCCGGGATGACCCGGGACCAGGTGTCCAGTACCTGCGATCTGGATGATGTCCGTTTTGTGTTGGTGGACACAGGCGGCTTTTTTGATGTTCAGGAAGATCCTTTCTCCGCTCAAGTCCGCGAAAAAGCCTGGGAGGCTTCACTTGAAGCCGACGTGCTGCTTTTCCTGCTGGATGGAAAACGGGGCTTGCTGCCGGCCGAGGAAGAGCTGTATTTTTCTTTAAAAAAATTGAATAAGCCTATGTTGATCCTTATAAACAAAGTGGATTCCCCGAGGGAAGAGGATAAACAGGGTGATTTTTATCGCCTGGGACAAGATGATATGTTGGTGCTATCCGCTGAGCACAAGCGGAATTTGGAATTATTGGAGGAACGTCTGGTGGAAATTCTTCCTGTTCTGCCCCCCGGTCAAGAGGAAGAGCCGCCGCTTAGAATTGCTTTGGTGGGCCGGATCAATGTCGGCAAATCCTCGATCATCAACCTCCTGAGTGGGGAAGAACGTTTGATCGTCAGTGAAATTCCCGGGACAACCCGTGACAGCATCGACACCATAATTACGCGCAATAAAAAGGCTTTTTGCCTGGTTGATACCGCCGGTATTCGCAAGCTCAGCCGTATCCGTGACAACCGGGAGAAGGCCAGTATTATCAAAGCCAAAAAAGATATCCGACAGGCGGATGTGATTTGCCTGGTTATGGACGCTCAGGAATTTCCCACGCGCCAGGATACCGCCATCGCGCACCTGGCTCGGGAGTCAGGGAAGCCGCTGCTGCTGGCTTTGAACAAGTGGGACCTGGTTGAGAAAGACGAGCGGTCTTCCGAAGAGTATAAAGCCCAGGTGTATCAAAAACTGGAATTCGTCTCTTATGCACCATTACTCTTTATTTCCGCTTTAAGTGGGAAACGGGTGATAAAGATCTTGGATGCAGCTGAGGATATCTACGCTTGCGGCGGTAAAAAGATCTCCACGTCCCGTTTAAACGATTTTCTCGTGAAAGTCCATACGAGTTCTCCTCCCATATCTAAGAAAGGAAACAGGATCAAGATCAAATATATGACCCAGAAAGCAATTCTGCCGCCCACTTTTATCCTGTTTTCTCATTCCCGGGTTTCTCTGGCTCCGGCTTATGAGAAACATTTTGCCAAGCTGCTGCACAAGGAATTCGATCTGACAGGGAATCCGATCCGTTTGGTAGTGCGTAGGAACTAGGTTGCTTCGCCCCTACGGGACTCGCAATAACATATGACACATGAAACTTGACTTAAAAGTTGAAATTGACTATAAGAATCTTTTGCATTAAAATAAGGATACTCGACGTTTAAGGAGGTCGTGATGTCTCGAAAAACTGTAAATCCTGCTCTGTTGGTCATCATAGTTGTGGCTGTTATTTTCTCCTTGACCGGGTGTGAGAAACTCAGCCCGAGCTATTTGCAAGCGAACCGTTATTTTACCGCTGCCAATCACCATTTCACCGAACAAAAATTTCGGTTGGCCATCGAGGAATACGAACAGGCCCTGTCTTACAATCCGGATTTGATTCAAGCCTACCGCTTTCTAGGAGAAAGTTATAAGAGTCTTTATAAACCCGGCGCTGAAGACGAACGCAATATGGAGGTCGCACAGAACGCCCTGGATGCTTTGAACCGAGCATTGGAGATCGATTCTGAAAACAAACAGATCATACACTCTTTGGGCGATATGTATGACAAGATGAGAAACTTCGAGGAAGCGGAAAAGCTGTTCCTGAAGATTCTTGAGATGGAACCCACCAACATGAATAATTATTATGTGGTTGCAGGTTTCTATCGCCGTTATTCTGCCGAGAATGAGGATCTCAAAAGCGAGGCGGAACGCATGTACTTGCGCCGGCTCGAGATCGATCCTGAAAGCCCCCAGGGATACGCCTATCTTGCACAGTTTTATGATGAACAGACTCCCATGCCGGAATTTGACAAGGCCTATAAAGCGCATTTGATGCGGACCGAGCTGGAACCGGAAAACCATCTGGTCTGGTATACACTCGGTGTCAATCGTTTTCAGAAGGGCTACCGTCTTCAGAATGTTCTCAAACGAGCGGAAAGGATCGCGATTGCTGATGAGGCTGAAAAGGCCCTTCTCAAGTCCATGAAATTGGACAATACTCATTCCTTCACTTATGCCTACATCAACATGCTGTACCGCAATATCCATACCAGACTTTATCCGGAACGGGAAAAGACCTTCATTGCGCAAGCCGATAGTTGGATGGAGAGGTTCCGCGAAGTCCGCAAGCGAGAGCTGGAAATGGAGAAGCTGGAAAGAGAGCTGCAGAGAGGAGAAATTCGGTAGCTGCAGCGTATTAAAAAGCTGATATTGGGGGGCAACTCAGTTGCCCCCTTTTTTTATTATTATTCGTAAAAGATGCCGATAATATATCCATATTGCAGTTTTTATCTTGCCATTTTGTTTTTACCTTAGCATTTAATACAATAGGGAATACCTAATAATATGATTTTTACTATCGACATCTTTTACCCTTCGGGCGAGCCGATCTCACCCCATAAGTATTGTTACGGCGGATTCGCGGTGAAGTACCACAGCTTCATCCGCCTTGCCTCACTTCTGGGGCAATCTTGGCTCGCGAATAATAATAAAATATGGTAGTCAAATGTTTATTCCGTTAAAGGACTATAATCCGACGCAGCGATTTCCTTTGATCACGGTGGTGTTTATCGCGCTGAACATCCTGATTTTCTTTTATCAGGTGTCGTCTCCGGAAGGGCTCCAGTACCATGTTTTCCGGATGGGAGCGGTTCCTTATGAGATCACGCATTTTACCACATTGACCGAGATCCCTCGTCTCTTTCCTCCCTTGACGCTGCTCACTTCCATGTTCCTGCATGGGGGGCTTTTTCATCTCCTTGGGAACATGTTGTATCTTTGGATATTTGGGAACAATATCGAAGATTATCTGGGGCCGGTACGCTTCACCCTGTTCTATGTGATCGCTGGATTGGGCGCCGGCCTGATGCATATTCTCTTTCATCCCGGTTCAAAAATCCCCATGATCGGAGCCAGCGGAGCCATTGCCGGCATCTTGGGAGCTTACCTGGTACTGTTCCCAAACGCACGTGTGAAGACCCTGGTTTTTATCTGGATCATTCCTGTCCCGGCCGCTTTTCTGCTGGTGATCTGGTTTTTTGGACAGGTAATGAATATAGGCATGAGTGGTGGGGTTGCTTGGTTTGCCCACATTGGAGGATTCATGATCGGGATGTTTTTGATCGGGTACTATCGGCAAAAGAAGAGAACAGCGGCCCCACAAGAGTGGATTCATTGAGCGCCCTGTCATTGCGCGTCACCGTAGGAGGCGAAGCAACCTCATTGTTTCCACGATGCACTCTGAGATCGCTTCGTCGCTACGCTTCTCGCAATGACGCAATGACTTAGAGGTTGACATAACAGACAGGATTTAGTATATTTCCTCGTCCCTATAGGTGTATTTTTTTCTTTTCTTTTCCTTTTAGGATAAGATTCAGAGGTTGAAAACGATGAAAACATACGTGCCTAAAAAAGATGAAGTCGAGAGGAAGTGGTGGCTGATCGATGCTGATGGAAAAATCCTTGGCCGGTTGGCCACGCAAGTTGCTAATTTGCTGCGTGGAAAAGGAAAGCCGCAGTATGTCGATTTTCTAGATATCGGAGATTTTGTAGTCATCATCAATTGTGAAAAGATCAAGGTCACCGGGAAAAAACTGGAGCAGAAATTTTATTATTCCCACTCCGGATATCCAGGAGGGATCAGAGAAAGATCTCTCGAAGAACTCTTGGAAAGAAAACCGGAAGATGTTATTAAGAAAGCGGTATGGGGGATGATTCCTAAGAACAAGCTAAACCGTGCCATTCACAAGAAGTTGAAGGTCTATGCCGGACCTCATCACCCCCACGAGGCACAAGAGCCCCAGGAATACCAGTTTTAGGAGGATAATTGAGCTTAATTCAATATTACGGCACAGGAAAAAGGAAAACATCCATAGCCCGCGTATATCTGAGGCCAGGAAAGGGAGATATAACTCTTTACGTCAACCAAAAGCCTCTGGGTTTTAAAGATTTCTTCAGCCTGGAAAGCTACAGGCATACCATAAAGCAGCCCTTGCACCTGACTGAGACAGAGAGTAAATTCGATCTTTTCATTCGGGTTAATGGCGGTGGGCATTCCGGTCAGGCGGACGCGATCCGGCTAGGAGTTGCACGTGCACTGGTGGAATTCAACAAAGAGCTTAAGCCGATTCTGAAAGGCGCCGGCCTGCTGACTCGCGACGATAGGATTAAAGAGCGA
>JAUWSR010000002.1 GCA_030609975.1 Acidobacteriota bacterium
CCGGGGTCATGTAACCCTCGAGTGAGACGGCGGCACTTCCACGGATCAGAGGAGAAGGATCCTGCAGGGCATTTATGAAGGCCGGCCAGATCTGGGGAGAGGGACAGGTCCGCAGGAGGCGGATCATAGAGTTGGCGAAGATCTCATCACGGTCGGGCCGTTTCACATAGGTGAGCATCTCGGATAGACGTCTCCAATCCTGTTTTCGTGCGGCTTCGATAAGACCCGCTGTATAGATCCGCGATTTTTGAAAATCCTTGGCACGCCACTCGCGCACCCAGCCATCGGCCCATGCCGCATCCTGGTCGTCGTGGCAGAGGTTGCAGGCATTGGGGGATTCGAATTGTATTGTGGCTGCGGGTGTGGGAGGTAAAAAGGAGTGGTCGCTGCGCCGCATACGGGCGAATTCGGTCATGGGCATATGACAGGCGATACATTGACTTCCCTTGGATTCCGCTTCGTGAAAAGAATGATCCGTGACATTCTCGACCCGTTCCTGATGACAGGGGAGACAGGCCTCATTGGGCGAGTCCTTTTGCCGGAACCGTCCACTCGAGGTGTGGCAGTGCATGCAGTCGAGCTGCCCGGAAAGCGAACAGGGATTCATGCGCCACAGGGTATAGGTGTAGTTTTCTCCCAGGTCGCGTCCATCCGGATAGAAATCGGGATGTTCGAAGGTGACGAGATCAAAGTGGTCGAAGTATTCGTCCCCCGGTTTAAAGCTGGAAGTGACCAGAGACATCTTGGCATGACAGGGGACGCAGTTGCTGTCGACCTGATGAGGGGTGTAGCCATTCTTCTGCATAATGACAGGCAATTTTAAGTCTTCGGGAACCTGGCCCTCAGGAGCAGCCAGACAAACCCGGATGTGTTCCTGAGCGGGCCCGTGGCAGGTCTCGCAGTTGATACCCGGTTCGATCCAGGTTGTATGGTAAGAATCATTTTTCAGCGTGTAATTCGTCTCCAATTGACTTACGTGGCAGCCGTGGCAGGAAGTATTGAAGGTGTATTCGAGATCGGTCCAGTGCAGAGGTTCATCCGGAGACATCCCCGGAAAATGACGGATACCGCTGGCGGCCGTGTCAAACCACTCCCGGCGGTTGAGGTCATAGGCCAATGGAAGGGTTTGCAGTTTACCTTTCTCCCAGGGAGTGAGGAAATAAAATACATTCTTGCCGCCCAAGGCGTGCTCGATCTTGAGCTCTTTTTTACCATCCGGACCCTTCTCCAAAACCCATCCTTTCCCGTTTTAGATCTCCGCTCGATAGTGGTAGCTGCCGATGGTGATCTCCTGAGTGTGGGGAGTGAGCTTGTCTGCAGCCAGTGTCTCGGTGTACGGCTGCATGGCCAGTCCGTGATGGGAGGTCGCCCAGAGCTGATAGAATCTTTCATGGCACTCCTGACAGCTCTGCGAGCCTGTATAGTCTTGAGTCGGGGCCCCCCCGGACATCTCTGCGAGCTGATCCGGGGATTCCTTTTTACACGCGTTGAATGCGGCTATTCCGCTCAACAAGACGATAGTTAAAAATATGCCCATGATTCCGGTTTTGTATTTCATAGCTCCGATTCTCCTCTGCTTACTCTTTTATAATAACAAAATCAGACGTTATTGGAAGCAGAGAAATGTTTGTGTCAGAGAGCTTGTTTTTATAGGTTGTATTTCCAAATCCGTGATACAGCATCGTGACAAGAAAAAAACGAGGACGGATGGGATCTTGTCTATAAGTACTGTATCTATCAAATGACATCACCGCGGATTGCTTGATTTACCGAGTGTGGTGTCCTAAAACGACTTGGAATTTTTGTAGCTGATGGCCAAGCCGCTCCCGCGGCTGTCAACCGTGGTTTCAAAGTTGGGCAGGCTGTCCAGGTATTCCAGATATCCGCTGCTTCCGCCCCCTCTTCTCCCTCTTCCCCTTGAGACATTGTGAGTGGTGTAACAGCCGCCCACTTCCAGCTTGGGCTCCACTGCAATAAAGTAGTTCTTGTACCAATACTTGTCGGCGTCACTGAAAACGAAGTCGAAGGGCCCTTCCAAAGCCGGGACGATCTCGTGGGCATCTCCGAGACGGGCATCGATGAATTCCGAGAGGCCGGCCGCTTCGAAGTTCTCCAAGGCCTGGTGGTGCCGCCGCTCGTCGATGTCTATGGTGATCAGTTTGCCTCCGGTCTTGCTCAGAGCCCAGGCGATCCAGATCCCGGAACGTCCGGTGGAAGTGCCGATCTCCAGTGCGCGAGTGTACTTGTTCTTAACGATGATGTCGTGGAGGGTCTGGCCGTCTACAGCCGGTACGTTCATGTCACCTCGCCCCCATCGCTGTGAATCGAGAAATTTCTTGACCTTGGAATCAAGATCTTGAGTTTTCGTTTTAACAGCTGAGTTGGCAACAAGCAGAGGAGCCGTCAGTAAGGTGGTTATGAGAAACAAGGGGAAATATTTTTGTGCCGCCTTCTTCATGTTTTCCTCCCGTTTGATCTTCCGTTGGTCATATCTTTAGACTCTCTAGAAAGGAAAATCTTCCCGAATGATAACGCGTCTTACAATGGCTTTAGCGAGGGATAAAGAACCGCTCCTTCGATCTCCACCAAAAGTTCCGGTCGGCAGATATCGGATACGACGTATAGTATAGGCACTCGGCCGTAAGCTTTTTCGCAGATACTTTTAACCAGGGGAATATCTGGAGCGTATTTGACATAGACCCGTAGGTAAGAAAAAGGATCGGGTTCGGATTCGGGCTGGAATCCGGCTTGTTCAAGGTTCTGCCGGGAGGTGAGTTCGGCGATGTTCTCAATGGTGGTTTGAGTCTGTGCCGCGACATCCCCTATACCAACGGTTTTTTGCCCCCGGATCGAGGCGGTTCCTGAGACATAGATCAAGCCAGAATTGTTGTCACTGACCAATTTGGCCCGTTCGAATTTTGGGGAGGTTTTTTTAGGGACGGATGAGATGGGTACTCCCACTAAAACCTCTTGAGAATAACGATGTGCATCCTGCTGCTGAGGGTTGGAGAGAGGCACGATGTTCAGGCTTTGGTCCGCAGCCAGGGCAAAACATTCCAGGACGATCCCACCTGCGTTGGCGCCGATCCCGGTGGCTGAAGGGTAGCCGTGCTTGAAGTCAGACGGAGCGTAAAACGTGGTTCTCACGTCATTGAAGACTTGATAATTTTGCCGTTCCCCTTTTCCTTCGTGTTTTCTGCCGACGATGTTTTCGACATAGTTCCACTGCCGGACGATGCTGCTGAAATCCATGTCCTCGGCACAGAGTATTTCTGACAGGATCTCAAATGCACCTTGGGATTGTGTAAGGATCCGGCTGGATCTGTTTCCAATGGTCAGCCCTGCGGCATAGATCTCCCTCCGATCGGGATATTGCACCAGAGTATAGGCGATCTTTTCCCGGCTTTTGTAGAAAACCGAAACGTTTGGGTCGGGTCTTCTCAGCACCGTGGCCTCGAGAGACACCTGTCGCTCCTGTTCAGGAGGTTGGGCTACAAAGCTGACGGCAGGCATCTTCTCCGGGAAATAGTCCTGTAGTTCCGAGTGGAGAGCCGCTTTTGTTTTAAAATAATCGAGATTATCTTTAGATTTCAAAAAAAAAGTCAGCTTAAGGAGTTTTTCTTGTTGGTCTGCAGTGCCTGCGATCGCTGCTTTGAGCTGACCCAGACATTCCCGCATCTCGGCAGCGGGCGATGGGCCGGCGCCGGGAACAAAGCGCAAAAAACCTAAACTCGAAATCCTTGTCATGATTTCCAGATCCGAGGGATGAGTTGTTCGAGGAGCAACAAGTCCGCAAGCACGATGGCCGTGGCCGCTTCGAATATAACCGGCATTCTAAGGGCGATACAGGTATCGTGACGTCCTGAAACTTGGAGCTCGACCGGTCCCCCCGTGGTGATATCGACGGTTTTTTGTTTGAGTGAGATGCTGGAGGTCGGTTTGACCGCAGCACGAAAAACCAGGGGATTCCCATTGCTTATTCCGCCGTTTATTCCGCCGGCGTGGTTGGTCTCGGTTTTCCCCTCGGGATCGAGAATGTCATCATTGTGTTCACTGCCGGTCATTTTTGCCGCTTGGAAGCCGGCGCCGAATTCGATTCCCCGGATCGCGGGAATACTGAACAGCAGATGGCTGAGCCGTGCATCCACGGCATCGAAAAAGGGCTCACCCAGACCAACCGGGACATTTTGTGCCGTGCACTCCACCAAGCCTCCGATAGAATCGCCTGAATGGATAGCCTGCTCCACGGCTGCATCGATATCTTCTCTTCCCCCAACTTCAAGCAGACGGGCAGCGATGCTGACAGGCTGGATGAGTTTTTTGGCAATAACTCCTGCCGCTACCATAGATGCTGTCAAGCGTCCTGAGAAATGGCCGCCGCCGCGGTTGTCCGCAAAGCCGCCAAACTTTCGCCGGGCCACAAAGTCGGCATGTCCCGGGCGGGGCGTGTGTTTTATCCTTTCGTAAACTTCGGATTGGAGATCGCGGTTAGCGAAACTGATATGCAGGGGAGAGCCCGTGGTCTTCCCTTGATAGAGTCCGCTCGTGATCCGAGGCCGGTCATCTTCTTTTCTGGCTGTGGTTCCGGCAGTTGGGGGATTCCGGCGTCCGAGGTCCGCCTCGAAATCCTCCACTGCCAAGGGAAGTCCGGCGGGACAGCCGTCGACAACGATACCGACGTCGATCCCATGGGATTCGCCATAGATACTGATCCTGAACAGTTTTCCGAAGCTATTCATCGATTTTCCCTCCCAGTTGGGCTAGATCCTCGAAAAAACGAGGATAGGACTTGGCTATACATTCGGCCTCCTCGATGATCACACAACCCTCAGCACCCAGGCCGGCAATGGCCAATGCCATAGCTATCCTGTGATCATTGTGTGAGTGCACCTTTCCGCTCTTCAGCTTGCCTCCCAAAATCTCCATGAGGTTTCCTCGGATACGGATATCAGCCCCCAGTTTACCGAATTCCTGGGATAGAGCCAAGGCCCGGTCGCTTTCTTTATGCTTGAGCCTTTCCACACCGGTGAGAACCGTCTTGCCCCGGCAGAAACATGCCAGGGCTACCAAGGGGGGGAAGAGGTCGGGACAATCGCTGGCATCGAATTGGAACGCTGTTAATTCGCTCTTTTCCGATTGGACGGAATCTCGGCTGGAAGAGACGTTTGCCTGGGCTCTGTCCAAAGCTTCCAGGATCCGCCTGTCTGCTTTTAGAGAATCGAGCTTGAGTCCGGTCACTTTGATCTTTCCGCTCCAGGCACCCGCCGCCAACCAGAAAGCGGCCGCACTCCAGTCACCATTTACCCTATACTCCCCGATCTCATACGTTTGCCCGCCTTTGATCTTGAAGTTTTTGTAGCCATCATGGTCGATGTCGATTTGGAAGTCTTTGAGCATCTCGAGAGTCATGTCCACATAGGGGAGGCTCTTTAAATTCTGTATGCTCAACTCCGAGTCTGCCTGCACTGTGGGGAGTGCGATGAGCAGGCCCGTGATGAATTGGGAGCTCAGGGAGCCATCGATCTCAGCCCGACCTCCCCGCAGTGGTCCCCTGACCGTGACGGGTGGAAATCCGTTTTGGGTCCGACAGTGGGCTCCCAGGTCCCGCAAAGGTCCCTCCAGCATAGCTACCGGCCTGTGCAGGAGGCCCGGTTTTCCGGTCAAGCGAAGCTCCTGGTCGCAGAGCGCCGCAACGGCTGAAAACATCCGCAGACTCAATCCGGATTCTCCACAGTCCAGTTCAGCTCCCCTCGGATTCATTCCACCTCTGATGAAAACCGCTCCCTCTTCCTGTCTGACTTCAGCGCCGAGTTTTTCAGCGATCCTCAATCCCGCCAGAGAATCCTGACTGGTGGAAGGATTGAGTATCCTGGTTTCTGAGCCCTCAGCCAACAGAGCGGCGGCTGTGATCCGCTGCATCAGGCTTTTGGAAGGGGGAGCCGTGACCTCCCCTGTGATGGGTGTAGGATTAATCGATCTCTGCATAGATGCCATCCACAATGTCCTCGGGAGTGCCTTCGCTGCTTAAGACCATATCTGAGGCCTGGGCATAAAGCGGGAGGCGTGCATGGAGGAGCTCCGTCGCCACTTTTTTGGATGCTTCCCCATCCAACAGCGGTCGGGTTCCCGGTTCGATCCTCCGGAAACTCGTTGCGAGAGATGAATAGAGCCAGATCACCAAAGCATTGTCTGCTAAAACCTTATGATTACCGGGGTCCATCACACTGCCGCCGCCGCAAGCCCAAATATATCCCTGTCTTTCCTCCAATTTACCCAAGATCCTCTTTTCCACTCTCCGGAAATAGGCCTCTCCTTCGCTGTGGAATATTTCAGGGATGGTGCGGCCTTCCTGTTCCTCGATGAGAGAGTCGGTGTCTTGAAATTTGTAATTCAGTCTGGCTGCCAGCCCCTTTCCGATCGTGGTTTTCCCGCAGCCCATAAATCCGATCAGGGCGATGTTCCTGGGTTTGTTTGTCAAGGTGTTACAGGAAGCCAAGACTTCTCTCATCAGGTTTTCGTCTGGGATTTTTCCCGTAAACAGCTCGAAGACCGGAATGGCCTGGTTCAGGAGCCACTCCTCTCCCCGGATGACTCTACATCCCCGTTTTTCAGCTTCATCACACAGATGTGACTGAGGATACTTCGCGTCGAGGACCACAAGGCTGGATCTCAACCACTCCGCCTTGACAGGACTCAGGCGTGCGGAAACGGCTGAAACCAGGATGTGGGCGGAATCCAAATGTGTTTCAAGCTCTTCCCAAGGGTGTGCCTGACAGTTTAATATCTTTGCTGCGTCTTGTGCTTTCGCATACGTTCTGTTTACCAGGACCACCACAGCGCCGTTGTGAAGAAGCCCGTAGGCCGCCGCTCTGGCCGCGGCTCCCGCTCCCAAAACCAGGCATCTCTGGTTCCGGGTCGGAATGTCTCTTTTGTGAAGAGAATCGACCACTCCCCGGTGATCGGTGTTGCGGCCTTTGAGGGCCTCTGCGGTTCGTTGCACAACGTTAACCCCTCCGATCTTTGCAGAAGCGCTGTCGATATCGGAGAGCCGTTCGAGCATATCCTGTTTTAGCGGGGCGGTGATATTCATCCCGGACATGCCCAGCTCCTTAAAGAGAAACAGAGCCTCCTCTGCGGATCGGGCAGAAAGGCGGGTATAAACAGACGATATGTTTTGCTGTGCAAACAAGGCATTGAAAATATCCGGACTCTTGCTGTGCAGGATGGGACGGCCGCTTACGGCATACAATTTGGGTTCAGCCATTGTTCAGGATTTTGAGCAGATTTTCCAACTTATCTTTATCGAACTGCCCTTCGGCCGTCTCATGGCCCGGCACCGAAGCGGCATAGGTGAAAGGGGCTCCCAACAGAGGCGCTGCCATGCGGGTTATACGTCCTCTATTTCCCATTCCCAACGCAATGATCTTCCTGTCGGTATCGTAAAGAGAGAGCAGCCGGGCACAGTCTCTCTGGGAATCTACCTGGCATGCGATCTTGGCGATATCGGCACCACGGCTGAAACAATCTTCTAAAATCTGCTGAAGAAATCCCGGGGAAGGTGTTTCTTTGAAATTGTGATAGGACATAATGATACAACACTCGTTTTTCCGTGCGATATCGGTAAGATATTCTCGAAAGGTTTTTTCTGCATCGAATTCGATGTCCACATAGCTGGCACCGGCTGTGATGGCGGTTGCCAGCTTCTCCCGGCGCTGATCCAGGGTGAAAGGCCCCGGCCGGCAGGTCGCGATGAGGACCGGCTTTAGAGCAAAAAGCACAGCGATCTCCTCCCGGCTAAAGCGGGTTTTATCCAGGCGGATCTCAGCGCACTCGACGGATTCCAAGGCTTTCCGGCAGGCAGCAAAATTCAGATCCGCCAGGCTAACACAGATCATGGATAACCATCTCCAGTTCGCTCATGCTGATCTCAGTGATCACAGGCTGACCGATGCCCCGGAGACACACAAAATGGAGTGTATCCCCGATCCTCTTTTTGTCTTTGTTGATAGCATCGAAAATAAGGGCCATGTCCAATTCTGTTTTTACAGGAAGCTTAAGATTAAACAAAAGGCTTTTGATGCGGCGGGCTTCACTTTCGGAGAGAAGCTGGGATCGGACCGAGAGGTCGACCGCAAAAGCCATACCGAGACTTACCGCTTTCCCATGTGAGATAGACTGTGTCCTTTCCAAAGCATGACCGAGCGTATGGCCGAAATTGAGCTTGCGGCGCTCGCCTTTTTCTTTCTCGTCCCTGTTTACGATATCGGCTTTTACCTGGATGGAGGCTGTGATGATCTTCTCCAGCAGGTCCTTCCGCAAGGACAGGGCGGATTCCGGATTGCGCTCCAGGGTTTCAAACAGCTCCGGATCTCCGATCACTGCATGTTTCACGATCTCTGCCATTCCGCTCAAGATCTCTTCCGAGGGTAGAGTCTCCAGCAGGTTCAGGTCGCAAATTACAAAACGGGGCTGATTGAAAACGCCCACCAGGTTTTTGTACCCTTGGAGGTTGACTCCGGTTTTTCCCCCGACGCTGGCGTCGACCTGAGCAAGAAGAGTGGATGCCACGTAGCCGAAATCAAGCCACCTCAAGTAGGTCGAAGCGGCAAACCCGGCCAGATCGCAGACAATTCCTCCTCCCACCGCCGCAATAAAAGTTGTGCGATCAGCTTGATATTCCAGTAGCTTTTGGTAGATCGATTCGACTGTTTGGAGTGTTTTTATATTCTCTCCCGTCTCCAACTCGATCAGATCAAAGCCGGAGAGCAAGGAGCCATGGTGTCGGCTTACGTTTTTATCCGTAATGATGATGGTCTTGGCGCCAGGGACATAGTTGGAGAGATTCCGCAGGCTTTCGCCGATAAGGATGCGGGAAATTCCGCTTTGACCTTGGATTTCAAGGATGTTCAATCCATGTCCCCTTTATCCTGAATCATTCATAAGAAATGTCAATATATACTGTAACCATAGTATTATTGGAATTCTATGTTAGCTTTAGAAATAAGCATTCAATTTTTTTCGGTTTCGATGTTAGTTTTGTTATTAATCGACATTTCTTACCCTTCGGGCGAGCTGATCTCACTGTACCTGTTTCGTTACAAAGGATTCGCGGTGGACCACCACAGCCTCATCCTTTGTGCCTCGCATCTACAGTAATCTCAACTCGTGAATAATCCAGGATAGATGAGCTAGGGTTGAATTTCATTCATTAATTGCTTTATTTTTTTCAGTTTTGGAACCAGACGTTCAAAAGCATCCGGGCTGATTTGCTGCTCTTGGTCGCTCAGGGCACAGGAGGGTTGGTTATGGACTTCGATCAGGAGTCCGTCCGCCCCGGCCGCGATGGCGGCCAGGCACATGGGCTCGATCAAATCCGCCCGCCCTGTTCCATGCGAGGGATCTACGATCACGGGCAGGTGGGTGATGCGCTTGGCGGCTGGTACAATACTCAGGTCAAGCGTGTTGCGCATGGAGGTTTCGAAAGTCCGGATTCCACGTTCACATAGGATCACATTGGGATTTCCACCTGCCAGCAGATATTCCGCGCTGTTGAGCCAATCCTCCAGCGAGGCATTCATGCCTCGCTTCAACATGATCGGCTTTTTCACTTTGCCCAACTCTTTGAGCAAGGTGTAATTCTGCATGTTGCGGCTGCCCACTTGCAGGATATCGGCGCAGGCGCTTACGGCTTCGATTTGCCGGCTGTCCATGACCTCCGAGATCACGGGAAGTCCGGTTTCCTCTTTCGCCTTCTTAAGGATCTCCAAGCCTTTTTCTCCGAGGCCTTGAAAGGAGTAAGGAGATGTTCGGGGTTTAAAAGCCCCTCCCCGGAGAATGTGAGCTCCGGATTTTTTTACTTTTCGTGCGATGGATAGGGTCTGTTCTTCGGATTCGACTGCACAGGGACCGGCCATGATCACGAAATCCCTACCAATACGCAGAGAACCCACAGCCACAACGGTCTTCTGCCCGTTTTGTGCCTCAATCCGTGCCAGTTTCAGCTCTTTCATGGTATACATATATTTCTTAAGTGACCATATTTTAGCGCTTTAAGCAGATAATATCAATAGGAATTAGCCGTCAGATAATTTTCATAATTTGAATTTGGGGACAGTCCCCAAGATAAGTTTGATTTTAAATAAGTTAGCTGGAATTTTCATGCAAAAATGAGCTTAAAATTGAGTTTTTACCCCCAAAACCTGGAAGCTAAGCTAAGATATGGAAAAGAACTTTCAAGAAAATCCCACGGCATCCGAAAACAAACAGGAATCTTTACATTAGCTAGGTTTGATCTAATCTATGGGAGGACGGTTTTCTTTTGGCAGCCACACCGCCATTTCCCCCGGTCCCCGGTGAGCCCAAGCATAATAGGGGATAGCCGTGAAGTTGTCTCCTTTGATAACCATTATTCCATTCAATACATCTGGCCAAGGTTCTACTTGGAATTCGATCTTATCTGAAATCGCTAGATCAAACACGCTCCCTTCGTTGTCCGGCCATTCCGCACAGTAAACCAGAGGCCCTCGTTCTAGAGCCATGCGTCCGCGGTTGGCTTCAACATTCTTGTGGGCGAGTACTCTTCGGACCGGCATGGGCAAGTCGATCTCGATCTGATCTCCCTGTTTCCATCTGCGTCGAAATGTGGCAAAACCTTTAACCACCTCATATTCTACCGCCTCACCGTCGATGGCTATCTGGGGGCGACCCTTGTTTTCTTCCAGGTAACGATAGAGATCGCTGGGAACAGGACGATTCCGGGTCCAGCCTGGGATCCGGATATTCAGTGTGAATTCTCCTTCTCTCTCAGGCGTCACAGTGATCCGAATCTTCCCTTCCCAGGGATAGCGGGTTTCCTGTTCGAGCCGGAGCTTGTGGTTGGCAAGCTCCAGGTTAGCCGCACTTTGTACAAAAAGATTGATATAGAGAACGTCGTTTTTCTGTGCGTAGATATATCCCGGAACCGAAGGCAGGAACCGGGTGATATTGCCCGGGCAGCAGGAAACCTCGAACCAGGGGCTGCGCTTGTATCTTCCTGAAGATGCCAGCGGATTTTGATAGAAAAAGCAGTTGCCTTCAAGACCCACTCCCGAGATCGAGCCGTTATAAAGGACACGCTCCAGGACGTCGAGATACTTTGCGTCTCCGTGCAGCAGGAACATGCGGTGGTTCCAAAAGATGTTCCCGAGGTCTGCGCAGGTTTCTGTGTAGGCGCTTTCATTTGGGAGCTCGTAGCTATCTCCAAAGGCCTCTGAAGTGTGTCGCGCTCCGATTCCCCCGGTTAGATAAAGCTTTTTGGACACCACATTTTCCCAGAGCCTGTCGATAGCCTGAATATATTCGGGATAGCCTCCTAACGCCGCTACATCGGCCATTCCGGAGTACATATAGGAGGCTCGCACTGCGTGGCCTACGGCCTCCTCCTGTTCCGTGATGGGTTTATGATCCTGCATATATTTGCGTTGGTTGTAGATCGCATAGGGAGTGTCCTCCGGATAGAGTCCACTCGCATGCTCTGCTCCCCGTTGGTCAAGGAAAAATTTGGCCAGTTCCAAATACTCCTTTTTCCCTGTTACCCGGTAGAGTTTGGCCAAGCCGATCTCGATCTCTTGGTGGCCGACGATATCCTGTCTCTTGTCAGGCCCGAAAACCTGCAGCAAAAGTTCTGCGTTTTTAATAGAGACGTCCAGGAGTTCTCTTTTCCCGGTGGCTTGATAGTAAGCCACCGCCGCTTCATAAAGGTGTCCCGCATTGTAGAGTTCATGGCTTCCACGCAGCCGTGACCAACGCTCTGGACCGGCGCCAGGCGCAGGATTTTTGGGATCCGCAGTGCGGGCAGCATATATGTAACCATCGTCTTCCTGGGCGGCCTCTATCAGGTCGATCAAGTCATCCAACTGAGACTCCAGCTCCGGATCGGGATGGAACCGGAGCGAATAGGCGGCCCCTTCGATCACCTTATAAACGTCGGTATCGTTGAAACGGCGACCTTGATATTTCCCTTCTTTCAGCCCGGCAGCAACGGCAAAATTGGCTACCCGCCCTGTTTCTTCATTCATCTTCAGGGCGAAAGGGATGGTGACTGTGCGATTGGTCTCGATGCGGGGCAGCCAGAAATCATCCTGGATCTGCACCTCGGTAAAAGGAACGGGCTGTACCGGGTAATCTGGAGGCTTGTTTTGCGTGCATCTGCCCATAAAAATCAAAGATGTAACACTCACGATCAATATGCGTTTATGGTGATTCATTTTATATCTTTCTGCCTCATAACGTTTACGTTGTGCAATCGGAGAATAAACACTATAGCCAAGATTGTGACAGGTCCAGGCCTATTTCACTTTCCACTCATGAATACCTGCGGAAAACTTTTCCTGGAGCTGCAGCTCAAGCCGCAAAGCTGTGGTCCTGACCGGAGTAAATATTACTTGGTTGAAGCTGTCCTTTTCCACTCCGTACTTGGCAGCGCCCTTGACAGGCAGCCAATTGTCGCCTTTTTTATACAAAATTTGCCAGGATCCAGGAACGCGGCATTCGCCACGTCCGGTATCATCGAACCAATACACCTTCACCTCGGAGACAGTGGCTGCCATGGGAAAATCGTACTGCACCCATTCTTTTGTGCCTTTCCGCGGCCACCAATGGAGGTAGGGATGGGAGTGATCGTTGGAATCACTGGGTTCCCACTGGTCGTTAATGGATTCTCCCTTCTTATCCTCGGAAACAGTCAACCGGCTTTGGGAAGCCAAGGTTGGCTTGGGAAGGGGGCGGGCCCCGGCTTTTTCACGCGGCAACCAGACAGCCATCTCTCCTTTGCCGCGATGGGCCCAGGCATAATAGGGAATGGCCATAAAATCCTGCTGTTTCGCGAGAGAGGGCTCACCTTCACCTTGACCGAATAATGCTGTGGCTTTACCCGTGATGACAGTGACTCCGTCAAAGAGGCCCTCACGGAACTCAGCTGTCAGTTGATTCTCATCCGGCAGCACCAAATGGCTGACGCTGCCACCGTTATCCGGCCACTCGGCGGTGAAAACAAGGGGTCCTCGCTGCAGTGCCACACGTCCCCGATTGTCTTCGACGTTATCATGGCTTAGAACTCTACGGACAGGCATAGGCAGTTCCAGCTCGATGGTATCTCCGCTGGCCCACTTGCGCCGGAGAGGAATATAACCGTTTTCCAGTTCAAGCGCTTCCTCTTCCCCGTTGACTTTGAGCCTGGGTTCTTTCTCCACCTCTTCCATAAAGGTGTAAAGGTCGCTGGGCAGGGGCGAATTCCGAGCCCATCCCGGGATGCGGACAAAAATGGCGAACGTGCCGGTTTTTTCGGGCTCTACCGTGATCCGGATCTTCCCGTCCCAGGGGAAATCGGTTGTTTGTTTGAGTGTCACTTTCTGATCGGCCAGGTTCACATGGACCTGACTTTGCACAAAGAGGTTGACGTAGAGATCGTTATCCCTTTGTGCATAGACATAGCCAGGGACTGAGGGCATGAACCGGGAGATGTTGCTGGGGCAGCAAGCGCAGTTGAACCAAGGACTGCGTTCATGCTGACCATAGGAGGCCAAGGGGTTGGGGTAAAAGAACAGATCACCGCTGAGTGCGACTCCTGATATCAGGCCGTTGTAGATCACTCGCTCCAGCACATCGATGTATTTGGCATCTCCATGCAGCAGAAATTGTCGGTGGTTCCAGAAGGCGTTGCCGATGGCGGCACAGGTCTCGGCATAGGCCGAGGCGTTGGGTAGATTATAGGGACCGCCGAAAGCTTCCCCTGAGCTGGTGGCGCCGATGCCTCCAGTCAGATAAAGTTTGCCCGTGACCACATCATTCCAGATGCGGTCGATGGCGGCGATGTAATCGGCATCTCCTGTAAGCGCGGCCACATCTGCCATGCCGGCGTACATGTAAGTGGCCCGCACCGCGTGGCCCACGGCTTCGCTCTGCTCGATGACCGGCTTATGGTCCTGCGAATAGGTGCCGTAGAGTTTGCGAAACTCATCATCCCCGCGTTCATCCAGGAAAAACTTGGCAAGGTCGAGATATTTTTGTTCTCCGGTCACGCGATAGAGCTTGGCCAGCCCCATCTCGATCACTTGATGGCCGGGGGCACCGCGTTTTTTTCCTGGTCCGAAGACCGAGTCGATAAGGTCGGCGTTTTTGAGCGCGATATCCAGCAAAGAGCGCTTACCGGTGGCTAAATAGTGGGCGACAGCCGCCTCATATAGATGACCCATGTTGTAAAGCTCATGACCCATATACAGGTTGTCCCAGCGGGGCCCTTCGGTCCAGCGCACCGGCTCTTCCGACTCGATGCTGCGGGCTGTGTAGAGATAACCGTCCTCTTCTTGTGCGGCTGCGATCTTAGTGATCAAGTCGTCTAAATATTTATCCAATTCCGGATCGGGATAGATCTGCAGCGAATAGGAAGCGCCTTCGATGATCTTGTAGACATCGGAGTCATCGAAGGGATAAACGGTGCAGAATGAACCCTCCCCAATACCAGCAGCCAACTCGAAATTTTTAACGCGTCCGGTTTCCTCGCACTGTTCAAAAGCATAGGGGACGGTGACCTTGCGGTTGGTCTCCATCCGCGGAAGCCAAAACTGGTCGCTGAGCTGGACCTGGGTGAAGGGGACCGGCTGCACCGGGTAATCTCCGGCCGCCTTTTTCTGACATCCGGTTCCCAGACCGATCCAGGTCCCTATCAACAGAAAAGACAGTAAGCCTGCAGTTTTTTTCATGACAATTGAACTCCTTTAAAGAGGGATTGAATATGAGGAGGTCTCTTGGATAAGTGTTTGACCATGATTCCTGCGTTGAGTAATATAACAGATGTGAAATCTCATGTGAAATGTCTTTTACTAAAAGGAGGGGAAGCCATGTCTGTCAGGCGTCTTGCTATATTTCTTCTGGGATTATGTCTTCTCTGTGTTAATTTTATGCCCGAGGAGCAACAAGCAATGAACAGTTTGGTCATCGAAGCTGATGCCGGGAAACATACGATCAACAAAAACATCTACGGCCATTTTTCCGAGCACTTGGGCCGCTGCATCTATGAAGGCTATTGGGTGGGGGAGGACAGCTCCATCCCCAACGTCCGGGGGATCCGCCAGGATGTGGTGGAGGCGCTGAGAAAGATCGAGATCCCTGTGCTGCGCTGGCCGGGAGGTTGTTTTGCGGACGACTATCACTGGATGGATGGGATCGGACCCCGGGGAGATCGCCCTACGCTGATCAACACCCACTGGGGCGGAGTGACCGAAAACAATCATTTTGGGACTCATGAGTTTTTAGATCTGTGTGAACAGCTGGGATGTGAGCCCTATGTCTGCGGCAATGTGGGGAGCGGTTCGGTCAAGGAAATGCGCGACTGGGTGGAGTACATCACCTTTGACGGCACGAGCCCCATGGCAGACCTCCGCCGGGGAAACGGCCGCAATGAACCTTGGAAGCTCAAATACTTTGGAGTGGGCAATGAAAACTGGGGCTGTGGGGGGAACATGCGGCCTGAGTTTTATGCCGACGTTTACCGGCGCTTCCAGACCTATGTGAGAAATTTTTCTGGGAACCGGATATATAAGATCGCCTGTGGGAGCTATGGGGAAAATTATGAATGGACCGAAGTCCTGATGCGGGAAGCCGCCTCCCAAATGCACGGATTGAGCTATCATTACTACACCGTTCCCGGCGGCTGGGGCAACAAAAATTCTGCCACCGAATTCGACGAATCCGATTGGTTTGAAACCATGAGGCTGGGTTTGAAGATTGATGACTATATTGCCGAACACAGCACCATCATGGACCGCTATGATCCCGAAAAACGGGTGGGGATGATCGTGGATGAGTGGGGAGCCTGGTACTTGGTTGAACCCGAAACCAATCCGGGATTTCTCTATCAGCAGAGCACCTTGCGGGATGCGCTCATGGCCGGGTTGAACCTGAACATCTTCAATTCCCACTGTGAACGGGTGCAGATGGCCAATCTGGCCCAAACCATCAATGTGCTGCAGTCGTTGATCCTGACCAAAGACGAGAACATCGTGCTGACTCCCACATATCATGTATTCGATATGTACAAAGTGCATCAGGATGCGATAATGCTGCCGGTGCGGATTCAGTGTCGCGATTATGTCTTTGAAGAAGAAAAAATTCCCTGTCTGAATGTTTCGGCCTCCCGAGATGACGAGGGCAAGATCCATGTTTCTTTGTGCAATTTTGATCCGAACAAAGCTGTCAAAGTGACGTGTGAACTGCGGGGTTTCCCCCCCCCAAATTTGAAGGGACACGTGCTCACAGCAGACCGGATAAACTCGTTTAACACTTTTAAAAATCCGAACGAAGTGAAGCCGCGGAAATTTGATGCCTTCAGCCTGAAAGGCAGCACTGTCACGATCAACCTGCCTGCCAAGTCGGTGGTTGTAGTAGAGATCTCCAAATAACGGTGGATAATCTGAATATTATTTGTGGATGCGGGCGGCCCAACCGCCGCCGGGCGCCAGCTGGATCTGCCAGGTATCGCTCTTCTTGACATTTTTGACCTGCTTCCTGTAATCGTTGCCATATCGATCTGCGTTAGGTCCATCCTGGTAGATCTCGATCGTGTATTCACCAGGTCCCAAGAAAGAGAAGTCAACGGTGAGATCTCGGGGTGTCAAATCGGTGAGGGCACCCACGTACCAGTCTTGGCCGCTTTTGCGTGCGATCAGGACATAGTCCGCGACTTTGGCATCCAACACCCTCGTCTCATCCCATACTGTAGGTACAGGTCCTAAGAATTCCATACATTCCGTTTCTCTAAGATAGAGAGAGGGGCTGTCGCTGAGCATCTGGAGGGGACTCTCGAAAACCACGTACAGGGCCAGCTGATGACAACGGGTTCCCAAACTCATGGGGCGGGTGAAGACCGAACGGAAGTTTTTTTCCTGAGCGTTGATCATGGCGCCGGGTGTGTAATCCAGGGGGCCGGCCAGCATGCGCGTGAAGGGCAGGATGAGATTGTGTTCAGGTGTAGGCTGCTTGCTCCATTTGGTATTTTCCAGTCCTTTGACGCCTTCGCGGGTGAGGACGTTGGGATAGGCGCGTCTCAAGCCCGAAGGTTTGTAAGAGCCGTGAAAATCCACCAGCATGTGCCGCTTGGCCGCCTCGGCTGCGATTCGCCAGTAGTAATTCACCATCCACTGGTCATCCCGCTGCATAAAGTCGACCTTAATGCCTTTGATGCCCCAGCTCTGAAAAACATCCAAAGCCTCCTGCAGCTGGTCATCCAAAGTCTTCCACACCACCCAAAGAATAATACCGACTTCTTTCGCCTTGGCATGGGCCAAAAGCTGAGGCATGTCGATGTTTGGATCGATCTGGAGCAGGTCCGTGGTGTCCGACCAGCCCTCGTCCAGGATGATGTATTCGATCCCATAGCGGGCGGCAAAATCGATGTAATATTTGTAGGTCTCGGTGTTGATCCCGGCTTGAAAGGGAACATCGAACACATTGTTGGCATTCCACCAATCCCAGGCCACTTTACCAGGTTTGATCCAGGCGGGATCCTTAATCTGGAGAGGCCTGGCCAGTTTGAAAACGGTCTGGTTCGTTAGCAGTTGTCCGTCGTTTTGCGCCACGATCAACACACGCCAGGGGAAGCTACGTGTCCCTTGGGTCTTGGCGATATAATCTGCGCGTTCAGCGACTTCGACGGTGCGGTCCCTTGTCTGAATCTCCTTGAGCGCATAGGCCGGGAATTTTCCCCTGAGGGCAGGGGAGCGAGTCCCGCGCAGGTAAAGCCCCGGGTAATCGTACAGGTCAGCTTCAGTGAAAGCCAGTTTGAGTTTCTCACCGGCTTCTACCAGGATGGGCAGGTGAGCCATCTTCTCCCAGGGGATTTTGCTAAGAGGTTCGTATTCGTAGAGCCTTTCCGAATGGGTCAGAAAGCTTTCTTCGGTGGGGAAATAGAGTGAGTGGTCCTCCGGGAAGTTGAGCACCACCAATTCGGAGGCTACGGTGATTTTTCCTGGGAAATGGGTAAGGAAGCGGTATGCGGCGGCATCATCGTACGCCCGAAAATCGACGGAAAAATTCCCCTCGAATTCAAGCTGGAGTTCATTGTAATGGTCGGTGATCTCCTTGGTTTTGACAGGCACTACCGGCCTCAGGATCTGGTTGGAGCTCCTGCGCACCACTTTTTTGAGTGTCGAAGATATTCCCAAGATCCCGACCTCGCTGACCGTTAAGCTTAAAGGAGAGGGAGCAAGCACCTGTTGGTTGTCAAAGTCTACGGAATAGAGGATTTTGTCCTGGATCGTTACCCGAACGAGGAGCTTCCCATCGGGGGAGCTTAGCTGATATTCCTCCGGACTGGCCATCAATGGAGTTACAGCCAGGCGGAGTCCGATCAACAGAAACATAAGACCTTTTGCTTTTGTTGGCTGGTTTTTCATGCAAATATCATATCATAACAGGCTTTTTCCATAGCAAGCCAATTCTTTGCTCTGTCCTGCCAAGCCCTTGTGTCTTTGCTCCTCTCTGTTTGCTTCGTCCCCATGAGTATGCTATATATTCGGCAACATGGATTATGGGGCCATTTTTGATATGGATGGGGTGATCGTCAACAACATGGGCTATCACGCTCAAGCTTGGGCGGGATTTTTTAAACGATACAATCCCCCCATGGAATTTGAAAAATTCATGTTGCATTTCGGTAGGACCAATAGAGATCTCTTCGGCGTACTCTTCGATCGGGATCTGACTGAGGAGGAAGCAGAGCGTTATGGAGAAGAAAAAGAAGCCCTTTACCGAGAGGTTTATGCTCCCTATGTCGAACCTGTTCCCGGGCTGGTTGACTTTTTAAAAGAACTTAAAGAGAACGGAGTTTTAACTGCGGTTGCGACCTCGGCACCCCGGGTGAATCTGGACTTTATTTTCGATCACATTCCGATCCAGCCTTTCTTCGATGCCGCTGTCGATTCCTCGGATGTGACCATCGGAAAACCTGACCCAGAGATCTTTCTGAAGGCGGCAGCCAAATTGAATTGCGCAGTTTCGCAGTGCGTTGTTTTTGAAGACTCCTTTGCCGGGATCCAATCCGGGAAAAATGCAGGGATGAAGGTCGTGGGATTGGCCACCTCGCATGCCCCCGAGAAGCTTAGGGATACCGACTGGGTCATATGTGATTTTTCGGAGATCACATTGGAAGATATGAAAAGATTATTGGCTATTTAGTTTTAGGGAGTCATTTTTAGCAACACTTCTTGGGGACTGTCCCCAAATGCACAAATGCAGATGGAGAGATCATGGTACTACAAGCGATCGATTGGGCTTTTATCATTGGATTTTTTGTTTTCTCCCTCATTGTGGGCTTGGCGGTTACCAAGCGTGCCGGATCCAGCGCCACCGAATTCTTTCTCTCCGGCCGGAATATGCCCTGGTGGCTGTTGGGCGTGTCCATGGTGGCCACCACTTTTTCCACGGATACACCCAACCTGGTGACGGATATTGTCAGGCAGAATGGTGTGGCGGGAAACTGGGTGTGGTGGGCCTTCCTGCTGACAGCTATGCTCACGGTTTTTGTGTATGCCAAGCTGTGGCGTCGCTCCCAGGTTGTCACCGACCTCGAATTCTACGAGCTCCGTTATTCCGGCAAGCCTGCCGCATTCTTACGCGGCTTTAGAGCGCTTTACCTCGGCATCTTTTTTAACGTGCTGATCATGGCCACCGTATCTCTGGCCATCATCAAGATAGCAGGAGTCATGCTCAAGCTGACCCCTTTGCAGACACTCCTGATCGCCTGCGTGGTGACCACTCTCTACAGCACCTTAGGCGGCCTCCGCGGGGTTCTCATCACGGATTTTTTCCAGTTCGGAATAGCCATGATCGGTTCCGTGGGAGCGGCCATTGTGGCTCTCAGGCTTCCCCAAGTAGGCGGCCTCGGTTCTTTGCTCACGAATGAGAATGTGGCGGGTAAGCTCAGCTTGCTCCCGGATTTTAACAATTTTGAGATACTGGTCCCACTGTTTATTCTGCCCCTGGCCGTGCAGTGGTGGAGCGTGTGGTATCCTGGAGCGGAGCCTGGAGGCGGAGGATACATCGCACAGCGGATGCTGTCAGCCCGCTCGGAAAAGCATGCCGTGGGCGCCACCTTCCTGTTCACGGCCACCCACTATGCCTTGCGTCCCTGGCCCTGGATCATTGTGGCTCTCTGCAGCCTGGCGGTCTTCCCCAACCTGGAGTCTTTACAGGCCGCCTTTCCCCACGTCGATCCCAGTGTGATGAGGCACGATCTGGCTTACCCCGCTATGTTGACCTTTCTCCCCGCCGGACTGTTGGGATTGGTCGTGGCTTCACTGATCGCGGCCTTCATGTCCACCATTTCCACCCATCTCAACTGGGGCTCTTCTTATATTGTCAACGATTTTTATAAGCGCTTCCTCAATCCGGAGGCAAGCGAAAAACAACAGGTCCGGGTAGGCCGGATCTCAACGGTCGTGTTGATGCTGCTCGCCTGTGCCTTAGCTTTACTTCTGAGCAATGCTCTTCAGGCTTTTAACATTCTGCTGCAGGTGGGGGCGGGAACCGGGCTGATCTTTATCCTGCGTTGGTTTTGGTGGCGGATCAATCCCTACAGTGAGCTCACAGCCATGGTCGTGTCATTCTTGATCGCTCTCTACCTACAGGCCATCCATCCCCGGCTGGGGCTGCCGATATTGGCCAACCACATCCAGCTCCTGCTGGGAGTGGGGATCACCACGGTGTGTTGGGTCGCGGTCACTCTCTTGACCAAGCCTTCAGACGCCCCGACGCTGCGCTCCTTCTACCGTCTGGTAAAACCAGGAGGACCGGGTTGGGAAAAAGTGATCGCGGCTGCTGCGCTGGACAATGATCCGGTGGAAGAGCCCGGTCAGGGATGGGATGTTCCGGCAGGAGTTGTGTGTATGGCGCTGGGCTGCCTGGCGATCTACAGTGCGCTCTTTGCCATCGGCTCCTGGATCTACGGGAGGAGTTCTTTGGCGGCGGTCTTGACGGCTATAGCCGTGGTCTCCATGTATACTCTGGTGATTGCCTGGAAAAAGTTGAGAATTTTTTAGGGGACGGTTCTATTTATTTTGTGATAAGGTTGATCGTTAAATATGGCTAAAATAAATAGAACCGTCCCCAATAAAGGACCGTCCCCAATAATTGAATTAAAAAAAGAATTTACACTTTATGGCCTCACCATGGTGGCTATCGGTTCTTGTATCGGATCAGGCATCTTTCTCACTCCCTCCCAGATCGCCGGTCACCTGCCCACCCCCCTTCTGATTCTTTTGGTATGGGCTATCGGCGGAGTCATAGCACTCACCGGGGCCCTGACCTTTGCCGAACTGGGATCCATGTTCCCTCAGGCAGGAGGCGTTTATGTCTATCTCAAAGAAGCCTACGGAGACCTGTTTGGTTTTATGTATGGCTGGGTCTATCTGGTGGTCATTACCTCCGGAGCCAATGCGGCCCTGAGCATCGCCTGCGCCTACTATCTTGCCTTCATCTTCCCTTTGAGCCAGACCGGGATCAAGCTTGCAGCCATCGGGGCCTTGATCGTAGTTACCATCATCAACATCGTGCGAGTCAAGGCCGCCGAGATCTTTGCCAGTGTCTTCACCAGCCTGAAGCTCCTGGGCGTGGGAGCCATCATCGTGATCGGGATCGTATTCGGCAAGCAGGAGTTCAGTTTTTTTGAATCCCAAGCCGGGGCTCCCTCCGGGAGTCTGCTGTCCGCCTTCGGTCTGGCGATGATCGGAGTGCTCTGGTCCTACGGGGGCTGGCAGCATGCCTCTTTTGTGGCGGGTGAAGCCAAAGATGCCTGCCGCATGGTCCCCCGCGCTATGATCCTGGGTGCTATCGTGGTATCTGTGGTCTATCTTTTGGCCAACCTGGCTTATCTCTTCCTGCTTCCGGTGGAAGCCATCGCCTCCTCCCAGAGCCTGGCGGCCGATGCCGTCTCCACCATCCTGCCCTTCGGGGGAGTGCTTATTGCAGTGCTCATTGCGATTTCCACCTTTGGCACCTTGGGAATCTACACGCTCTCTGCGCCTCGCATCTATTATGCCATGTCGCGAGACGGTCTCTTTTTTAAAAAACTTGCCTATGTCCATCCCCGCTTCCGGACCCCCATCTATGCCATTTTGGCCCAGTCTGTTTGGGCCGTGGTCCTGCTGCTTTTTTGGGGAACTTTCGAGGATCTCATCACCTATGTCGTCTTCACTGATTGGATCTTTTTTGGTTTGACTGCCGTGGGAATCTTTATTTTTCGGCGTACCCGCAAGGACATGCCGCGGCCTTATAGGACTCTGGGTTATCCGATCGTCCCTCTGATATTTATCACCATTACCTTTGGATTTGTGATCAATGCCTTGATCGCAAAACCCGTTCATGCCTGGGCGGGACTGATCCTGATGGTCGTAGCCCTGCCTATATATTTTTCCTTCAAACGCCGGTCCAATTGACCCTGATGAGTACCTGTGTTATAAAACTTATCCCCAGAGGATTGCTGCAGTGAAACAAGAGATCAGCATGAAGAGAGAGAAGCCTTGAAAGACCCATTGAAGATTTCCTGGTCTTTTCTTTTTTCGCTGGCGCTCTTGACTGTGAGTCTGGCTGCGTTCACTCAGATCCTCTTCTATGTGCGGTATGAATCGTCTTATGACAGGTTTCATACCCAACATAAAGCTATCTATCGTGTTGAGGGGGAGCTGGTTCTGGAAACCGGCGCAAGTTACAAGCAGGCCACCACTCCCATGCCGCTCGCCCCTGTGCTGGTTGAGGAATTCAGCGAGATCACACATGCCGTACGCTTCACTCGCCCCTATCCCAAGACGATCCTTTCCTCAGGGGAAAACCTCAAGTTCAGCGAGCGAGGTGGGATATGGGCGGATGCGTCCTTTTTTGAGATCTTCACCTTCCCTTTTATTTCTGGAAATGCGGAAACAGCGCTCTCGCAGCCGGGCTCTATCGTTTTGACGCGCTCGTTGTCCGAGAAGTACTTCCCGGACAGTGATGCCGTTGGACAGATCCTCAAGATCAATAATCTTACGGATTACTTGGTGACCGGAGTGGTGCAGAACGTCCCCCTCAGGTCTCACTTTAGGTTTGATTTTATCGTCTCCTCGGATTTCTCCGGCAGAGTTGTAGGCAGCTGGCAATCCAGTACGGTCTTCACTTATATCCTGCTGCAGGCCCCGGCGAAAAATCCGTTAGAGGAAAAACTCAGCCGGGTGTTAGCTGACCATGGAGCCGGCGGCAACAAGCTTCTCCACTTGAAGCCTCTGACTCAAATCCATCTTGGCTCCGATGTGCGCTTCGAATTTGAACACAATCAAACCAAAGGCATGATCGTGCTTTATCTGTGTTTGGCAGTCCTTCTCCTGATCCTGGCGGGCATGAATCTGACAAATCTCTTTTTGTCCCAGGCTTCAGCTCCTGATCTTAAAGCCCTGCTGCGCCGTACCGTCCTTCTCGCTCTTCCTTCTGGGATTTTTGCATCTCTACTGGCCGTTTTTTTTCTCCCGAGCTTTGGTCACCTGGTTCAGCTGCAGTGGGAGATCGTTTTGACGCGTTCCCTGTCCATGGTGCTGGCATCTCTTCTGGTGGCGTGGGCTCTGTGTTTGGGGACCGCCTTTTTTGCCAATCTGCTCCGAAAGACTTCGGCAGCTTCCCCTCAAGAGGACGAATCCGACCGAAGGCGGGAAGACGTTCTTTGGTTTAAAAGGCTGACTGTGGTGTTCAGCTTCTTTGTCGTATCCGTGCTGCTGCTTGCCGCGCTCCTTATCTTTCGTCAGTTTCAGCATCTGGAAAAGCAGGATTGGGGCATGCCGGACGGCCAGATAAAGATCATGGACCTTTCCAGTGTCAGCACAGAGAAGGAAAATCGTACTGCGCTTTTTCGGAACGAGTTGCTAAGAAATCCCAACGTTCTCAGCGTGACCAACGCCTTAAGCCTGCCTTTTACGCTGCATGGAACCTCGACTGCATCCATGAACGCGGTTGCCCCGGATCATGAGATCTTGGTCGACATAAATTTTGTGGATGAAGGATTTGTGGATACCTTTGGACTGGAATATCTTGAAGGGGGCGGCAACACTGCCGTGCCGGAAGGAGTTTGGATCTGTATTTTTAATGAGAGCGCGGCGCGAGCTTTTCTCCCTGAACAAGAGATCCCTGAGTACAGTGACCTTGTAGGAAAAGAGGTGAGATTCAGCGGCAACGCTTTCTCCACCGTGATTGGTGTGGTCAAAGACTTTCCCATTTCTTATAAAAAGGACCGTATCGAACCTCTGATCCTGATTTCTCAGCAGGGACGATTCTCCTCGCATCCTCAGGTTGCTATCAGGCTGTACACCGCAGGAGTCCCAACCACACTTGAATTTATCCAGAATCGGTTTGAATTCATTTTTCCTGAGGATGTATTCGAGATTTGGTCTTTTTCGGATACATCCCAAGGTTTTTTTCGAGCTGAACAGGTTCATGCGCGTATCTTATTTTATGTTTCTTTGGCAGCCCTCTGTCTGGCGCTCTTGGGTTTGGGCGGCATGGAGGTGTCCGGTCCTTCGTGGCAGAGAGAAAACAAGATCAGCCTGATCCTGGCGGGAAACCTGATCGCATGGCCTCTGGTATATCTGGCGGTCGAGTCCTGGTTGGGCCGCTTTGCCTTGAAAGCCGAGATTCCTCTCTGGCTGTTCCTGGCCTCGGGTCTAGTTCTTTTGCTCCTGGCCTTGTTGATTGTCAATGTACGCATGATTCCCTACTGGCTGCGGGGGATCAAGTGGGTGATTTTTTATCTGTGTACCTGGTTGATCATCGAGCCCCGCTTTATCTACAGTGGCTTTGGCATTATGCAAGAGATGCCCGCCTTTCGACCTGAGGATTCCCTGCTCCAAGCCCTTGTGGAGAGGCCGGGAGGGATGATCGAGACGCTGTCAGGCTTTTTATCCCAGTTTTACTATATTCCCTGGGTGGGAGCCTTGATTATCACTGTGGTTGCCTGGGCGCTCAGTTTGTGTTTAGGGCAGCTGCTCCTGCGGGTAACAGGCAAGCGTTCCAGATTCTTTCGTTATGTGCCGGCTCTGCTTGTCTTCATGCTCTCTAACCAGTACGAACATGTGTTGGCAATGGCCCTGGCGCTGCTGGTCGTCCTCCTTTCCGCCTGTGGATTTGATAGACTTCCCCTTTCCCGTAGCAAAGCTAAAGCGGCTCTTTTTGTCCTGTTTTTTGTCGGTCTTTATCTCTTAGCGGGCAGTGCGTGTTTGATATTTGCGGCTGTAGCTGTGCTGTTTGTTGTCTTTCAACATCGGGATTACATCTTGGCGGGTGGAATGAGTCTTTTGTCTTTGCTGCTGTGCTTTGTTTTGCATATGCTTTTATTTGATACGGGCGTTGTGCCTTTTTTTGGTGATCTTCCAGCTATGCTTTTGGGGAAAACCACGTCCTTGGTAACCCTGCTCCGAGTGTGTCTGTTCCTGGCCGTCCCGGTGATATTGGCAGCCTGGTTTTTAGGCAAATCGCTGGGTTTCCACAAATTCTCTCTGCCCCGTGTCAGGTTATGGTCGGCTGCCGGTTTGACTCTGCTGTTTATCCTTACGGTATGGATATCTTCAAATCCTGAACAAAAGATGCTGCATAAGATGATCCACTATGCCAGGCATGAGAATTGGTCCCAGATCCTGGAGCAAGCGCGGGAAATGCCGAGGGGTTTGTACAATATGTACATGAATTATCAGACCAATCGTGCCCTATACCATACCGGCCGCTTAGGAGATGAGATGTTCGTTTTTGTCCAGGATATGGAGGCCCAAGCTCTGATCGCTTTGGAAGATGAGCGCTATGTCATGCGGGATATCGCCATCTCCGATATCACCTCGGATATGGGGGCGTTGAATATATCCGAACATCTTTCTCATGAACTCATGGAGGTTTCGGGAACCAGCCCGTTTCTAGCAGAGCGATTATTTTGGATAAATTTTGGAAAAAAACAGTATGAGAACGGTCGTATTTTTTTGAATGCTTTTTCGAGAGATATTGTCCACGGAGACAGAGGCCGCGACGTGTTGCGAAGATTAGAAGTCGATCCTCAATTGACCGGATCCGGGAAGGTCAGATATCTGAACTCCGTAGTGCTGGAAACGGACTATGCCAACATCGATGTTGAAACCCTGCTGCTGGCCTTGCTGGAGAAAAACAGGTATAACCGGATGGCCTTTGAATATCTTATGGGCTACTATCTCATGACGAGGCAGGTGGACAAGGTGGTCGAGAATCTGGGCCGCTTGGATGACTTCGGCTACACAGAGATCCCTATCCATTATGAGGAAGCCATCTATTTGTATGCTTTAAATACCGGAGAGGATATCGAGCTGGGATGGCGCAGTATAAGGCCCGATACCATCCGGCGTTTTGAGGCATTTGCCCGCATCATGGCCGATGTCAACCGGCCCAGTCAACAGGAGGCGTTGTTGAATCTTGCCCGGGAGCATCCCGGCAGTTATTTCATCTATTACTCCTTCGACAGATCCGGGGTGATCGAATGAAAATGCAGGGTATATCGTCTGGGTACCTGAGAAAAGGATTTTTCCTGCTGATATTGATCCTGGGCTCTTTTTTCTGCAGAGCCGGTGTCGATCTGGATGAGGTGGACGAGGTGCTGCGCTTTCCTCAGATCCAGCCCGACTATACTCGAACGGTGATTCCCCCCAATATCGCCCCACTGAACTTTGCCGTGCTTGAACCAGGCGAGCGCTATTTTGTTAGGATCGGTTCTATCAAAGGGAAAAGCATCGAGGTGAACAGTCGCGATTCCCGTATCATTATTCCCTTAAAATCATGGCGAGCATTGCTTGCTGAAAACCGCGGCAATTCCCTGTTTTTTGATGTCTATGTGAAAGACGATGGCCTGAACTGGAAACATTTCAAGACCATACCCAACCAGATCGCAAACGAGGATATCGATGGGCACATGGCCTACAGAAAGATGAAGCCCATCTACAGTTTCTGGAGGAATATCGGGATCTACCAGCGGAGTCTGGAAAATTACGATGAATCCGTTATTCTGCATGGAAAAAGCTATGGGAACGGTTGTGTTAACTGTCATACCTTCAACCAGAACAGTCCGGATCGGATGTTCATCGGGATCCGGAGTCTCGACTACGGCAGCTCCACCCTCCTCGTCGAGAATGGGGAGGTACAGAAGATCGGAGCTAAATGGGGATATACCTCCTGGCATCCCAGCGGCCGCTGGGCCGTTTATCCAGTGATGAATGTCCACCAGTTTTTCCACTCAGGCGGCCTGGCCGTCCGGGATGTGATCGACCTGGATTCGGTCATGGTCTACTATGATCTGGAGGAGAAGAAGGTCAAGATAGAGGACGGGTTTTCGGATAAAGACCGCTTGGAGTCTTATCCCTGTTGGACTCCCGACGGCCGTACTCTCTACTTTTGCAGTGCCGCCATACCCTGGACGGACCGGACGCAGATCCCACCTGAGAATTATGACCAGGTGAAGTACGACCTGAGGCGTATCAGTTTCGATCCCTCCACCGAGACCTGGGGAGAGACTGAGGAAGTCTTGTCCTCCCTTGAGACGGGAAAAAGCATCCTTCTCCCCCGCATTTCACCCGATGGTCGTTTTTTACTCTTTTGTATGTGCGACTATGGGGTTTTCCCGGTTTTTCGACCGAGCAGCGATCTATATCTCATGGATCTGCAGACCATGTCCTACCGCCGTTTGAGCATAAACACTCAGTATTCCGAGTCCTGGCATTCCTGGTCGAGCAACAGCCGTTGGATGGTCTTCAGCAGCAAAAAGCAGGGAGGTGTGTTCACACGTCCCTATTTCAGCTACGTGGATTATAGCGGCAGAGTCTACAAATCCTTCGTGCTCCCACAGAATGATCCGCTCTTTTATGCTTCCTTTCTCAAAACCTACAGCGTCCCCGAGTTTATTACGGGACCGATCAAGGTGAACACTCGGGCTCTCGCTCGGGCTGTGCGGTCGTCTGATATGATCAAGGTGGATACCTTCAGTTCGGCTTCACCGCAGCCGGGAAAGTCGAAAGCGCTTATCCGTGAATAGCATCCTCCAATTTCTAGTCAACACATCGCCGCTTTTCGATTCGTTGACCTTGTCGTTTTGGGTGTGATAGGCTCAGTTTAGGATGGCTACGGGTATAAATCGCAGAAAATAGCGACGGATCGGAGCAAGCCCAAAAAGGAAATTCTTATGTTTCTCATTCCTTCTGGCATTCTCCTGCATTACATCTCTGGAAAGCCGGCTTTTCTTAACGATCCGACTTATCCCTATGATGGCATCACAACGTGTGCCCACTGTACCGCTCCCAGGAAGATGAACGGCAGAGACTACGAGCCGGCGAAAATCGTCACACACTTTGAGTCAAATTACGGCGCTACTCCGAAAGTTGAATTCAGCAAAGGCCAGGTCATAACAAACCTCATCCCCAGTTTCAGTTCTAAGAAATGGATAGGATTCAGGGGGAAAATCACAGACCATCCCTTCTATGACATCTGCCGCTCACAGATTGATCTGGAGATTGACCGGAATTGGGAAATCGCAGGGGATTAGACGCAAGGGACTTAGAATCCTCCGGGAAAAGATTTCGAGGATGTAGTCATTTCCACATGCCTGGTATTTGTAAAAAGGCAGGTTCATTAAAAATGATTTCTAAAAATGGCCTCTTAAATCCTGTTCAATGCCTGGTCAACATCACTTATGATATCTTCCGGATCTTCGAGACCCAACGAAAATCGAATCATCTGGGGAAGGACTTTGGCAAGCTCCAGCTCCTCCGGCGTCTGCCAGGCATGGATGATATGACCGGAATACTCACCAGAGTTTCGACTCTCCCCAGGCTGGTTGCATTAAGACATAGCTCAAGGTTGTCCACAACCTTCATGGTTTCTTTCTTTCCGCCTTTTACAACGATGTTTACCATGCCTCCGAAACCTTTCATCTGTTTTTTTGCTGTCTTGTGATAGGGATCATCGGGAAGGCCGGGATAATTAACATTCTCGACTTTCGGGTGGTTTCTTAAAAATTCTGCCAGTTTCATGGCATTTTCATTCTGACGTTGGACGCGAACTTCAAGCGTTTTAAGGCTGCGCAGCAGTAAGAATGAGGCAAACGGATCCAATGTGGGGCCATACATGTGCATTCTCTCATTGCATTCGTGAATAAAATCTTTCGGCCCGACTGCAGCACCTGCGAGGACATCACTGTGACCCCCCAGGTACTTTGTTCCGCTGTGAACCACATAGTCGACACCCATGGTGATTGGCTGCTGATTGACAGGGGTGGCAAATGTATTATCGATCATCGTCTTTAAGCCGAGATCACGGGCCTGCTTTGTAATCTCCTCAATATCGATTATCTGCAGAATCGGATTGGTGGGCGACTCGAAGTATAAGAGTTTGGTCCGTGGGGAGACATGTCTTTCAAGCGTATAGAGGTCTTCCACCATTAAGAATTTCGAATGAATCCCATACTCCTCAGGCAGCCCTTTGCGGAGAAAATTGAGGGTCTGCCCATAAAGTGTGGCCGGTGCAATCACCTCATCCCCCTTTTTCACAACCGAAAGAATGGCATTTGTAATCGCTGCTACACCTGAAGAAAAAACAAGGGCATCCTCTGCCGACTCCAGCAGCGCCAACCGTTCGTTCAGCACATCCTGAGCCGGATTGCCGAACCTTACGTATTCATGCTGGTTCATCTCCCTGTGTACGATACAGCGCTCCATAGCATCTGTGTTCGGAAAAATATAGGTCGATGATTGATAAATCGGCACAGTCACAGGTGCGCTTTTGCCCTTGTTGGATTCGTTGCCGTGAATAGCTCGTGTTGCAAAACCATATTCTAAAGCCATTTTGTCCCCTGAAGTTTAATTGTGATTATCCGAAAACATTAAGCAAGAAGAATAACTTGCCTCTAGGTATTTTTTTCCATTCACTGAAGCCCTTTTTTTCCGAAGCGGAGGATTCTTCCTGAGCCGATCTCCACATAATCATCGCCATAAGCATTTCTGAATAACTGAATGGCCTGATCACCCGTACAGTGGGTGGCGCCGCATTTTTTTACACCCAGTTCCCTGAAATCTTTTATGATAGCCTCGACCTGCTCTTCTGAATGCCTCATCAGATGAAATCCGCCGAAGACAAGATAAATATCTCGATTCAATATTTCTTTTGCCCTCTTCAGGATGTTGACGATGCCCTGGTGGGAGCAGCCGGTAACGATGATCAGGCCCAGAGGGGTGTTGACGATGAGGGACTGTTCCTTGATGCTCTCCCCCATCTGTCCCGTCAGGTAGACGTGATCACAAACTGCGACCGCCTCGTTGACCGGAACAACCTTTGCGCCGGAAACTTCTACCTGGCGGACAAAATCGTAGGGAAAACTAAAGGGGATGTAGAGCGGAGCATGCGTGTTGGTCTCAAAAACAACGGGTAGCCCTCCGATATGATCCCAATGTTCATGGGAGAGGACGACGGCATCTGCAGCCTGAAGATCGACGGCAAGGTGCTGCACATTGTGTCTGAATGTATCCGGGTTTCCTCCCGTGTCGAAAAGGATTGTGTCCTTGGTGCCTTGGATCAGACAGGAAAATCCCCACTCCGCTTTGGTCCCTTCGGCAGCCACATAGTTGTCATAGAGGACAGTCATTGTAATGGGCTTAGTTTCCCCCTGGCCGATATTTGCAGGGACCTCCTGTCCACCCATAGATTTTATGTCCTTAGAGCTCGGTTGGCCTCCTCGGTCTTTGAGAAACTGAACGGCCTCTGATTGTCCGGCCATAATGGCGTAATCCGGAGGTGTTCGGCCCTGATCGTTTTTGGCGTTATGGCCGGCGTTTTTATCGAGCAGCGCGGCAGCGGCTTTGGTGTTTCCATGCCAGGCCGCGCCATGGAGGGCTGTATCGCTGTTTGAGTCGGTCCGGTCGGCTTTCGCACCCGTTTCGACAAGATACGCAACAAGGTCTCCTCTGTTGTAATAAGCTGCCAGAGACAGGGGAGAGAGGTCATGGCTGTCTGCCAATTCGATATCGGCGCCTTCAGCGATTAAAAGCTTGGCCAAGTCCGTTCTTCCGTCAATGCACATCTGATGAAGCGGCGAATAACCTGTTGTATCCTTTTTGTTGACGTCGGCACCCTTGGAGATTAAGAGGCGGGCGAGCTTCTCATGGCCGCCCCATAAGGCATAGAGTAGAGGGCCGCGTTTGAAGTTGTTGTAAACATCGACAGTAGCGCCTTTGTCCAGCAGAAGCTGGAAGATCTGTTCGTTGCCTTGTCTGGCGTTAAAAAAGAGAGGCGTTCTCCCGTTGACTTCCCGGGCATTCACATCCGCGCCTTTTTCGAGCAGCAAGTGCGCACATTCCGGACGGCCGTAGGATGCGGCAAAATGAAGAGGAGTCATTCTATTGTTGTCTCCTGCATCAATATCCGCCCCTTTTTCGATCAGGAAGCCGACGATTTCGGTCCTGCCCAGTACGGATGCAAGCAGAAGCGGTGTCAGGTTATCGGGGCTTCTGGCTTCTAAAAGCCGAGGGTTTTTTTCCAGTATAGTCTGGATGGCTTTGAGGTCTCCACTGGCTACAGCCTCGTGAATGTCTGCTGTCCAGGAAAAGGAGGCAGAGACAAAAAGAGTAACTAAGAATCCAAGAATTAAGATGTGAAAAAGATAAGTCTTCATGTTGACCTCCAGGAAATGATATTTCAACATGCATAAATAGCAAATAACATGCCAGTTTCACATTCTTGGGTATTCTAACACTTAAGAAACATACGTGTATCATTAATTCACAGTTAATGTCCGTATTCGAACAGAAATAAATATTCCCCATATCAACTTTGTGACAGAGATTGGAATCAAAACGTCACCAAAGATGTCATGAGCACCTATTAACTTACCATCCTCATCAACCTCATAGGGATTTGTCGGATCGCTCATATCTGAACTATTCGTACCGAAGGGAATCTATCGGGTTGGCAACCGCTGCTTTTATGGCTTGATAGCTCACTGTCAACATGGAAATAACCAGTGCCAACGCTCCTGCCAATAAAAGTATCCACCAGCTAATTTCAATCCTAAAAGCAAAATTTTGCAGCCAATTTTTCATGGCATAAAAAGTAAGAGGCCAAGCGAGCACATTTGCCAGGATAACCCATTTAGTAAATTCCTTTGAAAGGAAAAAAGCAATTCCGGATGCAGAGGCACCCAACACTTTACGGATACCGATCTCTTTTGTACGCTGTTCGGAAATAAATGAGGCTAGTGTCACGTCAATCATCAATTGTCGGATAAAGGCGTGATAATTTTATTCGAGCATCCTTGGTGGCAAACTGCCACTTCACCTTGGCGTCTTTGTTGTTTCTAAATTTCTGCCATGCCTGCACCTCTTTCCTGACAACCTCGATGTCGTCGATTCTTCTTTTCAAGCATTGTCCCGTGAGCACGTTCAACTCTATCTCTGCCATGTTCAGCCAGCTTCCATGCTTCGGGGTGTATACAAATTCAAATCGGTCCCATAACTCTTTTGCTTTGTCAGGCTGAAACGTTTCATAAAGCGCCCCTGGCTCATGCGTGTTAAGGTTATCCATAACCAAGGTTATTTTTTCCACGCTCTCGTATCGGTC
>JAUWSR010000242.1 GCA_030609975.1 Acidobacteriota bacterium
AGCGATCCATGTTCTATGACATGGCTAGAAAGCGTGTCGATCCGGAAACCAGTGGCAAGAAGCTTCTATTTCAACTCCTTTTCAAAGACCATCCTTATCAAAAATATGTATTCAATGATGACGTCATTAAGAATTACAGCCAAAGAGACGTAAGGGATTTCTTCCAAAAATGTTTTCTGCCCAACAACGCCTTATTGGTTCTGGTGGGGAACCTCAATCTCGAAACCTCTACACGCAAAGTGAGTCACTACCTGAACACCTGGAAGAAGGCTTCACTGCCGCTCGAACAGATCCCCTCCCCAGAGCCAACACAGAATCTCAAGGTCTGTTTTTTGCATAATCAACAGATGAAGGATGCCTCGATCTATATGGGGACATACCTTCCCCCAAAAACCAACCCGGACTACTTTTCCCTTACTGTTCTGAACCAAGCGCTGGGGGGAACCTCCCTCAGCCGCCTTTTCATGAATCTCAGGGAATTCAAAAGGTATGCCTATTGGGCTTACAGTCATATGGAATTTTTTCAAGGCAGCGGTGTATTTTATGTCCGAGCCCGGGTGAAGACTGAGGTCGTCTATGCTTCGGTCCAGGAGACGTTTAAAGAGATCAACAATATCACAGGCCTGAGACTTCCCGCTCGGGAGCTCGAACAGGCAAAATCCACCCTCATCGGCAACTTTCCCCTGAGCCTGGAAACCTATGAGGATCTCTCCTCGCGTATTTCCGAGATAGAGGCCCTTAATTTGGGAGAACAACACTGGACCGATTACTACGACAATATCATGTTCATCGATTCTCAGGCTGTCTATGAGTCGGCCCGAAGGTATTCACTGCAGCCGCTGATCATCGTGATCGTAGGTAACAGTTCGGTCTTGGAGCATCTGCGGGGATTTGAAGATGTAGAGGTCTATGACTATCAAGGCGAATTTCAATATCGGATAAAGGGAGAACTTGAATGAAACTGATCGAATGTGTCCCCAATTTCAGTGAAGGCAGAGACCAGGAGAAGATCCAAGCGATCACAAAGGAGATCGAAGCCTCTGAGCAGATCACCCTGTTAGATGTCGATCCCGGCGAGTCTACAAACCGTACTGTCGTCACCTTCATCGGCACTCCAGAAGGCGTGTTGGAAGCGGCTTTTAAAGCCATAAAGAAGGCGTCGGAAGTTTTGGATATGTCTAAGCATTCGGGCGCGCACAGCCGGATGGGAGCGACGGATGTGTGTCCCTTTATTCCGGTTTCAGGCGTCACCATGGAGGACTGCATCCAGCTGGCTCATCGTTTGGGAGAAAGAGTGGCTGAAGAGCTGGGGATCCCAATTTATCTTTATGAGGAAGCGGCACAAAAACCAAACCGTAAGAATCTGGCAAACATCAGGGTGGGAGAATATGAAGGCTTGCAGGAAAAGCTGCGAGATCCGGAATGGGCTCCGGATTATGGAGAAGCCCGGTTTAATCCCAAAGCCGGGGCTACGGTGATCGGTGCTCGAGAGTTCCTGATCGCCTACAATATCAATCTCAACAGCCGTGACCGTAAACATGCCCATCACATAGCTCTCAATCTCAGAGAAAGAGGGCGCGCCAAGCGGGACCAAGAAGGCAAGATCGTACGGGACGAAAACGGTAAAGCCATCAAGATGCCGGGAAAGTTTAAAGATGTAAAGGCGGTGGGTTGGTTCGTTAAGGACTACAGCATCGCCCAGATCTCCATCAACTTCACCAACTACAAGGCCTCGCCCCCACACCTCGTCTTCGATGAAACGATAAAAGAAGCTGAAGCGATCGGATGCCGTGTCACGGGAAGTGAACTCGTGGGCTTGATCCCCAAAGATGCGATGGTTATGGCGGGACGTTATTATCTCGACAAACAGGGCAAAAGCACAGGAGTCCCAGAGGAAGAGCTGATCAACATCGCCACTGTGTCCCTGGGATTGAACGATGTTTCTCACTTTGACCCTCAAAAAAAGATCATCGAATACCAATTTAAAGAAGTGGACAATTCCCTGATCGATCTCAACCTGAGGGAATTTGCCAATGAACTCTCCATGGATTCCCCTGCCCCCGGCGGTGGAAGCACGGCTGCTTTGTGCGGAGCCCTGTCTGCTTCCCTCACGGCTATGGTTTCGAATCTGACTGTTGGCCGAAAAGGTTATGAAGACGCACAGGCTCAGGTCAAGGAACTGGCGGTAAAAGCGCAAGCTCTCAAAGACGAACTGCTCCAAGCCATCGATTTGGATACCATCGCTTTCAATAAGGTCATGGGTGCCGGCCGTATGCCAAAAAAAACGGATGAACAGAAAGCGGAACGAGAGAAAACGATTGAATCCGCATCCCACGAAGCGACACGCGTCCCCTTTCAGGTTCTGGAAACCTGTGTGGCCGCTTTGCAACTGGCTAAAGAAGTCGCTCTCTGCGGCAATAAAAATTCGATCAGCGACGCAGGAGTGGCTGCTCTCTCGGCTCAGGCGGGTGCCGAGGGGGCCTATTACAATGTGATCATCAATCTCCCCGGCATTTTGGACCAGGCATTCGTTGCGGATATGAAGAGTCGATCTTCGGCCCTAAAACAAGAGGCCGTGGACACAGGAAACGGGGTTCGCAGTTTGATCGAACAGCAATTGGAGAATAACCTAAAGACCCGTTAGCCTCGTTTCTGACCTTTGATGATATAAAAAAGGAAAAAGGCGGAAAAGGCAAGAAGCACGATCGTCGCTGACGCGGGAAGATCTCCATAAAAAGATAGAAACAATCCGCCTATCACCGAAAAAAGCGCCACCACGGCAGAGATCGCCATGGCTAGCTTGAAACTTGCAGCCAGCTGCAGGCCGGCAGCAGCCGGAATGACCAACAAGGCCGCCACCAGTAGGATTCCTACGACTTTCATCCCCAGGACCACAGTGATAGCAGTGAGTATGGTGAGAAGCATATCCAACCGCTTTACCTTAACACCTGAAGCCATGGCACTCTCTCGATCAAAGGTCAAGAACATAAATGGATGGTAATACCGAAGCACAACAAAAACGACAGCTAAAGCCAAAGCTACAGACAACCACACTTCGAATGTTTCAATGGCCAAGATATCTCCGAAAAGGTATGCAAAAAGATCCACTGAAAAATCTTGGGATAAACTGACCAACAGAATCCCCACGGCAAAGCCGGTACTGCTGAAGATAGCGATGGCGGTGTCGCCATACAATCCGGCCTTCTCTTTAACCTTCATAATGATCAGGCCTGTAAGCACGGCCAGGATCAGCGCCGTGAATAGGGGTACAATTTGCAGCATGAGGCCGATGGCCACCCCGGCGAAGGTCACGTGGGCCAAACCATGCCCAATCATAGAGTCCCGGCGCAGTATCAGGAAAACCCCTAAAAGAGCACACGCCACGGCTACAAAAACTCCTGCAAATAAAGCTCTTTGAAAAAAACCATAACTCAGGAATTCCATCATCTTCTTGTCAATGCCGGTGTGAAACGAGGTGGTGGCCTCCCTCCAACAGCTCTTTAAAGGCCTGAGAGCTGCAAAATTCCCCGTGGGATCCGTGATAAATCAGACTCTGGTTCAAACAAGCGACTTTGGTAATATGTTTGTTGATGATGCCTATTTCATGTGTGACCAGAACGATCGTGATTTTTTCGTCCTGATTAATGCGAGCCAACATGTCGTAAAACTGCTCCTGAGTTTGTGCATCCACGCCAGTTGTGGGTTCATCCAAAAAGAGGATGCGAGGGCGGTTCACAATGGCACGAGCTATAAAAACACGCTGCTGCTGTCCGCCTGAGAGCTGACCAATACGGCGCGTTCGATGGGATTCCATTCCCACGTGTTTCAGCGCCTCCTGTATAGCTTGCGCTTCCCCGGCCTTAGCCACTCTCTCAGAAGGTGCCAGAGATTTTATGCCCATGGCCACGACCTCCTGTACCGATACTGGGAAGTAGGGATCGATATGCGTTGCATTTTGAGGGACATATCCGATCTTGCCCCACTCTGTGAAGTCGTGTTGAGATTTCTGCATAAGTAGAACACGGCCTTGACTGGGCTTCAAAAGCCCCAGGATGATTTTCAGTAAAGTGGTTTTACCAGAACCGTTCGGCCCTAAGATCCCTAAAAAATCTCCGGAGTAAATAGAAAGCACGATATCGTTTAAAACCTGATGGTGGCCGAACCGGAAAGAAACGCCTTCTACGGAGACTAGACTTTCCATCCTATTGACAGCCGAGCCCTTTCTTAAGATTTTCCAGATTCCTTTTCATCAGCTCCAGAAAAGTCACTCCTTGAATCCGCTGTGCCCGAGTCAAATTTGCGCCGGGATTAAGAACCAGGGTTTGAGCTCCGATCTCTTTCGCGATAACACGAGCCAGGTCTTCATTCACAAATTCTTCAAAGAACACCGCCTCGATCTTTTGTGTTTTTGCCAGATCCACGACTTCCTTGAGCTGCTTGGCCGTGGGCCTAGCGTCCGGATTGAGACCGAGCAGCGCTACCTGCGTAAGCTTATACCGGCGTACCAGATAGCCAAAAGCAGCATGTCCGCCGACAATCATGGTCCGGCTCCGGCAATTGTGCAGAGCCTTGCGGTATAATTCATCCAGAGTCTCAAGTTTTTGGTTATAAGCCTCCGCCTGTTTTCGAAAAAAAGCTTTGTGAAGAGGCGCGAGCCCGGCAAGAGCTCTGGCGATGTTTTGTATTATGATTTGATCATTCCCAAAATCCAACCAAATATGCGGATCGAACGCTCCTTCTTTATCATGCTGATGCTCAACATCGTTTAAAAGATCCAAGCCCTGGCTGGCCTCCAGTTTCATCAGATCAGGATTATCCACACTCTGCAGGATATCCTCAAGCCAGGGCTCCATACCTCCCCCTGCATAGATGACCATATCGGCGTGTGCGATCTTAACCAGGTCACTGGGACGCGGCCTCCAACTGTGGGCTTCCGCACCTGGAGGCAGCAGCATCTCTACTTTCCCATGGGGGCCCACTACGGTTTCAGCAAATTCCGCTAGCGGAAAGAGCGTAGCGATGATTTTCAAAGGTTCTCCAGGGTTGGACTGTGCAGAAACAGGCCCATGGTGCCAGCAGAAAATGAGCCCCAAAAGCAGAAGGACATATCTCTTTTGTATCATGTATCTCCAGATAACTCCCTGCGGAGCCATCTGGATTTTATACAATGTCTGATTCACTGTCCAGTCTTTTCCTACGTGTATTTCGGCTTGCACGAGAAACCGTTTTATGTCATGATTTGGCTTTAAAAATAATCTCCCCGGGAGGAATATTATGACCACAAACCTTAGGAATCTACTACCTACGATGCTTTGGAAACACTTCGAGGAATTCCTGAAAATTCCCCATGGTTCTGCCAATGAGCGAGCATTGAGCGACTATATCATCTCGGTCGCTGAACGCCTCGACCTAGAGTGGAAACGCGATAGGGTCGGCAATGTTGTCGTCTCCAAGCCGGCATCTCCTGGATATGAAAACGCCGAGGGAGTCATTCTTCAAGGTCATCTGGATATGGTTTGTGAAAAAAACTCAGATGTGACACACGATTTCGAAAAAGATCCTATTCAAGCAGAGATTCAAGGAGATTGGGTCCAAGCTCAAGGCACCACACTTGGGGCCGATAATGGTATCGGGGATTGTGCGGGCTTGGCGATCTTGGAAGACAATTCCCTCGAGCATCCGGCTCTAGAATGCCTATTCACCGTAGAAGAAGAAACGGGCCTGACCGGTGCCACACAGCTGCAGCCGGGCTTTCTCAAAGGAAAAAAACTTTTAAATCTTGATAGTGAGGACGAAGGCGAATTCACGATCGGCTGTGCAGGCGGCGCCGATTCTCGGATCTTTTTGCCCCTTACAACGGAAGCGGCTGCAGACGGGGAACAGCTGCAGGTCAAAATATCCGGATTGCAAGGCGGCCACTCCGGA
>JAUWSR010000256.1 GCA_030609975.1 Acidobacteriota bacterium
CACGAGATGATCTTTAACGCGGTCGATGTGTATCTGAGGTTAAGGTAGCGGGGGATATGTAAACATGCGGAGTTCCGCAGAGCCGAGAAAAACAGAGAGGGAATGGCGTTAAAAATCCGACCGGAGCGAAGCCATCCCCAAATTCTGATAGCATCATGGAATTAAGGATGCTTACCCTCTACATAAAATAGGTGTAATAACTCATGAGTTTTATTATAATCAAGCGTTTGGATGAAGAAGCTAATTGCGATACTCTTGTTGTTTGCTCCCTTGTTAATATCTGCAGAGACCAAATCACAAGAACCACGGCCGGTAACCGCAGTCCGTTCCCTAAGCCCCATAAAGATCGATGGGATTCTGGAGGAACCGATATGGAATTCGGAGGGATACGCAGGTTTCCTTCAGTCCGAACCGGAGGATGGTGCTCCGGCAACTGAGAAGACCATTGTTTGGATCGCTTATGATGAGAGCGGGATCTATGTGGCGGCCCGCATGTATGACGCGCAGCCCGAGGGGATCGTCAGTCTCTTGGGACGCCGGGATGTCGAGGTCGATTCCGATTGGTTTACCTTTGCCGTCGATCCCTATTTTGACCGCCGCAGCGGTTTTCAATTCTCGATCAACCCTGCCGGTGCCATTTTAGACGGCACGCTCTTTAACGACGAGTTTAAGGATATGACCTGGGATGGAGTCTGGGAGTACGCCTCCCGGGTGGATGAAGAGGGCTGGACAGCCGAGATGCACATTCCCTACGATCAGCTCCGCTTCAAAAAGCAGGATTCCTACACCTGGGGCGTTAATTTTTTCCGTACGATCAAGCGTAAAAATGAAATGTCTGCCTTTGCTTGGATTCCTAAAGAAGAAAGTGGATATGTCTCCCGTTTTGCAACCCTGACAGGGATCACTCAGATCCAACCCCGCCGTCTGCTGGAATTCCTTCCCTATGCCATGGCAAAGGCACATCTTAGCCCGTCCGTCCCAGGAGATCCCTTCCGCACCGGTACGGACTTTGACGGCAATCTCGGATTTGATATGCGCTCCACACTTAAGACTCATCTGACTCTTAGCATGACCGTAAATCCCGATTTTGGTCAGGTCGAAGTCGATCCGGCTGTGATCAACATCAGTGATCAGGAAACCTACTATGCTGAAAAGCGCCCCTTCTTTGTGGAGGGAGCCGACATTTTCAGGTTCGGGTATGGCGGAGCCAACGCTGTGCGCAACCTGGGTTGGAGCGATCCCCGGTTTTTTTACAGCCGCCGCATCGGACGATCACCGCAGGGATATGTGCTTTCTCCAGGTTATGTTGACTATCCGGAATGGACAACCATCTTGGGCGCGGCCAAGGTGACGGGTAAACTCGCTGAGGGATTGAACTTGGGGGTGCTCACTGGTTTGACGCGGCGTGAATTCGCTGCCGTCGAATGGGAAGGGGACAGGTCCTCCCATGAAGTGGAACCTCTTTCCTTTTATGGAGTCATCCGCTCCCAAAAAGAGATCAAGGATGGATTTCAGGGACTAGGCTTCATCGCTACGGGTGTGTTGCGTGATTCACAGGATCCTGGTTTAGCTGCGCGTCTGCCGCATCAAGCCTTGACCTTGGGCTTGGATGGGTGGACCTTTCTAGACAAGGACCGCACTTGGGTCGTAACAGGCTGGATCGGAGGCACCCGAATAGAAGGAACCCGGGAAGCTATGACCCGTGTTCAACTGTCATCCCTCCATTATTACCAACGACCGGATGTGGATTATGTCTCCCTGAATCCGGATGCGACCAGCCTTAACGGTTGGGCCGGACGGATCTATCTCAACAAACAAAAGGGCCGTTTTGTCTTCAATACAGCAGTTGGGGCCATGTCTCCCGGTTTTAATGCCATGGATATGGGATATCACAGCCGTGGAGATAAGATCAATGCCCATCTGGAAGCGGGCTACCAAAGTTTTCATCCGGATAGGGTATTCCGCAACTGGAAGATGACTTTGGCCACCTATCGCGGATACGATTTTGGAGGCGTTCGCACCGATGAATACTATATCCTGAATGCGAATGCTCAATTCTTGAATTACTGGGGGGCTTCCCTCTATTGGAGCTATGATCCCAATCGCACCAGTCACTACTTTACACGAGGCGGGCCCTATATGCTTTATCCCTGGGGGATCATGCGCCGGCTCAGCCTCAGCACCGACAACCGCCGCCGTGTGGTTTTGGGCATAGGGGGGCATTGGCGCACCCACCCCTACGGTGCCTGGAATTATTCACTAGTAGCCAGCCTGCAGTGGAAGCCGACGGACAACTTCCGGATCTCGTTGGGGCCGGGATATTCGTGGCGTCATTCCGTCGGTCAGTACATAAGAAAAGTTCCCGATGAGACCAAGCCCGAAACCTATGGTGTGCGTTATGTGATGTCCGATGTTATTCAAGAAACCGCATCTCTGGAGATGCGGATCGACTGGACGTTCACACCCCGCCTCAGTCTCCAGGCCTATCTGCAGCCTTTTATGGGTATCGGTGATTTTTTCAAGTTCAAGGAATTGCACGCTCCCCGTACATTTGACTTTGATGTTTACGGAGAAGGTGTCTCTACTATTACTCAAAAAGACGGGATCTATACCGTGGATCCTGACGGGCCAGGACCGGCCCCGGAATTTTCCTTCCGCGATCCCAACTTCAACCTGAAATCTTTGCGTGGGACGGTGGTCCTACGCTGGGAATACCGCCCCGGATCCACAGCATATCTTGTGTGGACGCAGAACCGGGCCGACTATGCCCATCCCGGGGATTTTGACTTCGGGCGGGATGTTTCTCTACTCTTCCGGGCCAAGGGAGACAACATATTTTTGCTGAAGTTCAATTATCGATTTACCTTCTAATTTCCAAGATTTCCCCCCGTTGACATCGTGAAAAAAATGTATCACATCCAAAAAAGACAGAATCACCGACTCACAAACAGATCTTCCGCACTTATTCCAGATTATCAAGCTTGAATAGAAAAAAATCCTTAGTCCAGAGCTCAAGAGACTTCAATTCATTAGGCTTGAGAAACCTTCGGACATCATTTTTGGCTTCATCCCAATTGAGCCCTTTAATTTTATTTCTCAATTGGTCTAAAACCCAGGGTTTGTCAACCTGAATGTTTTGGCGGGCCCAGGGGCCTGTTTGATTCAGATCGTTTGTGATAAAGTTAAAATTGATTTCTGTCTTCCGACTGGCATACCAGAGAAAATCATACCAGTCTCGTCCCTTTGTAAAAGTTCTGCACAGCAGGGCTTGAATTTTCCCGGCAAAGAGGCTGGATAATTTATGGGTTGTCACGGCAAAATTAAGGGGGAAATCATAGTACTTGTTTTCGACTTCGGCTCCATCGGGTGGGTTCGTATCGATCTCCAGTTTGATTTTGATGGACTTCGGTCGGCCGTCAAGTCTTTGGTAGCGGAGGTTTAAAAATTTCCCGATGGAATCTTCTTTTAGAAAAATGCTCTTAACCGGCGTGTGGAGATTTTTTCTTTCAACAATTTCGATATCATAACCAAATGCTTGGAATTCGTGTTTGAGATGATCTTGATAACGTTTGAAATTAAAATCGGTATCCGGATGCAGTAAGGCAAAATCCAAATCTTCGGAAAACCGGTTTAGGGTGTAAAATACGCGCAGGCATGTTCCCCCATGGAAAGCCGCCAATTTGTAGAAATTAGTGTTATAAAGTGCATGAAGAGCGACTTCCTGGGTGATTTCACGAAGAGCCATCTCCTCTTCCTGTAACGATTTGGTTCCATATTCGTCGAGGCGTTCTTGAATGATTTTTGCGCTCATCAGTCCATATCTTTCATCAAGCCGTCAATAAAATGGGTAACAGTTGGGCTAAATCTTTTGTTTTTCAGTTGGTTGAGGATTTCTTTATTTATTTTTTTTAGGTCTTCACGCTCAATTCTTAAGCTGGAGAGGAGAGGGGCTGCTCCCTCCCAGTCCTTTTTGAGAACGAAGACCATGTCGACGAGTGCCTTGGCTGGGTCCGCCATTAGAAATAACGACCGGCCGGAGCTGATTCTCTCAACTCCGATGTAATTGAATTTCGGCATCCTGGAGTAGGAGAACAAACCAAGGGGCGTCCTGAATTCTCTAGACCGGTTTTGGCTTACACTTGTCGTCGTTTGAACACCTTCGGGAATCCATCCGTGATAGGAGAGAGCGGATTCAAGACTGATGTATGAGGGGCCATAAATTGCCTGGGCCAGTTCGAAGAGATCGATGCCGTTCCTTTGATGATCTTCCGATAGGATGTAGAAACCTCTTCGGATACGGATAATGTCGCCTTTGGCGATGGTTCTTTTCACCAATCCGTAGCGGCTGTCGGGTGATTTTTGGAGTATCCTCATCAATTCAGCAGTTGTAAAAAAATCGTTTGGGATTTGAGCTTTGATGATTTCGGTAAGATTTGACATCGTTCTTCTCAGATTTTGTTTGATCCTGTCATTTAGTGACAGTATTTCACAAAATTATTGGATTGTCAATAGATTTCTGTAAGAAACTGTCAGTATATGACAGTATTGTGCAAATAGTCAGGCATAAAAGCTTCCTATCAAGTCATTTATCATTAAAATCCTTGCTATTTAATGTGGGAGATTTTAAGTACAACAGGATTGGGCCAGGTCCGGTCGTTGTAGATCCTTTGGGCACGGGTGGCGGTGATGTGCAGGCCGTCATCTTTCTGGGCCCACTCGGTTTTCGGTATGACTCCCCGTTGGGCTCTGGCCCTATGTTCAAGAGCATGGTCCCGATCTGGCTGTCTACCCCCCAGTGAATGAAGAGCCCCAACCCTGCGTCCTTCAACCATTCGAGACGTTCAGGCTTATTGCCCAGGGATTCTTGAGGCAGTAGGGGACATACCAGCATTAAAAAAAAGGAAAAACACAGTGTGATCTTGAGATGCATTCTATTGTTTTAAAGAGTCCTCTCGGATCTTCTTGAATTCCTGGTCGTCGTTCCAGGTGGGCCATTCCTTTAATCTGGATATCCGGTATCCGAATTGGAAGGCGATCTGGTTTATCTGGACCACGGTTTCCATCTTCCAGTCGTCTGAGAATTCATCTGTTGGGTGGTGGTAAACCTCTGTTAACCATTTCTTGAGCTCCGCCAATCCCCAATCCTCAGGCTTTCCGATAAATTGAAATCCATTGACCAGCATTCCTCCCGGGAGTCCTTCCTGCGCCAAGCTGTAGTGATCCGAGCGCATATAAAAGTTCTCCTCCTGCATTATATCTGCGGTAACGGTCATGCCGTTGTCCTCTGCGATCTCCTGGGCCAGTTCTCCCAAGCTGGATCTTTCCGCTCCTAAAAAGACAAAATCTTTGGCCTCTCCCCAGGGAAGAACGCCATCGAGATTGATCACGGCCAGAGTTTGCTGAAGGGGAAATGGTGGGTTCTGGGCATAATATCTGGAGCCCAGCAGGCCGACCTCTTCGGCCGTTACACAGGCGAGGATGATCGACCGTTCTGGCGGAGAGGGCAGGGAAGCAAAAACCCGGCCGATC
>JAUWSR010000063.1 GCA_030609975.1 Acidobacteriota bacterium
CAAGGCAACTATGACTTTCTGGTGGATTTCATTCTGAAGAACCTGCCTGGGTTCAAGGTGTATCCTCTCGAAGGTACATTCATGGTTTGGCTTGACGGTCACGGTTACCGGGAAGATGACAAGCGCCTCAAAGACCATCTGCTGCGGAAAGCCAGGGTCTGGCTGGACGAAGGCTCCAAATTCGGGGCGGGTGGAGAGGGATTCCTGCGCATGAACATCGCCCTGCCCCGGCCTTTGCTGGAAAAGGCTTTGGAGCGAATATCTCTTGCGCTCACTTGAGCATTCCCCTATCATGAATTCATCCCGGAATCCAAGGAGCAAAACATGAAACTACAACGGCTGGTTCTCGTGGCGATCGTTATGTCTTTTATGTTTGTCAATCTGGTTTTCTGTGGCCCAGCCACGCCTCCTCAAACAAAAAAGAAAGCCCTTTTTGTCTGGGGCGGATGGGATGGACATGAACCTAAAGAGTGCGTGGATATCTTTGCCCCCTGGTTAGAGGCACAGGGATTCGAGGTCGAAGTATCCGACTCTTTAGATACATATTTAGATATCGAAAAGCTCAAATCTCTCGACGTCATCGTGCAGTCGGTCACTCAGGGTAAGATCACCGGGGAACAGGCGCGGGCTCTCCTGGAAGCTGTGCGCAGCGGTGTGGGATTGGCGGGATGGCATGGCGGTCTGGCAGATTCCTTCCATTCCAATATGGAATACCAATTTATGGTGGGAGGTCAGTGGGTGGCCCACCCCGGCGGAGTGATCGATTACGAGGTTAATATCACAGACCACGAGGATCCCATCACGGCCGGCCTCACCGATTTCAAGGTGCACTCCGAGCAGTACTACCTGCACATCGATCCGCTCAATGAGGTCCTGGCCACCACCACTTTCTCAGCGGAGTATGCCCCCTGGATCGAGGATGTCGTCATGCCGGTGGTATGGAAGAAGATGTACGGCAAGGGCCGGGTATTTTACTCTTCGTTGGGACATGTGGCCGAAGATTTTAAGGTCCATGAGGCCCGCAAGATCATGGAGCGCGGTATCCTCTGGGCCGCCGGCGTTAAGATTTCTAAATAATATCGAGTATCAATCCCCCAGAGTGGCCACCATTACGGCCTTGATGGTGTGAACCCGGTTTTCAGCTTCAACGAATACCACCGAAGCCTGCGATTCGAAGACTTCCTCGGTCACCTCCATGCTTTCCAGGCCGAATTTCTGGTAGACCTCTTTGCCGATCTTGGTCTCGCGATTGTGGAAGGCGGGAAGACAGTGCAGGAATTTAGCCCCGGGATTCCCGGTGGCCTGCATTACATCGGCATTTACCTGGTAGGGTTTAAGCAGATTGATCCGTTCCGCCCAAACCTCATCCGCCTCTCCCATGGACACCCAGACGTCGGTGCAGATGAAATCGCAGTCTTTTACACCTTGGGCGACATCCTCGGTGACCAAAAGCTTGGCACCCGTATCTTGGGCGATCGCCTGTGCTTCAGCCACAAGGACAGGAGCCGTCTGGACTCCGGCCGGGGCCACCGAGCGGAAATCCATGCCCATCTTGGCAGCGCCCACCAGGTAGGAGTTTCCCATGTTGTTGCGGGCATCTCCCAGGAAGGCAAATTTGACTTGAGAGAGGGGCTTACTGGAATATTCCATCATCGTCAGGAAATCGGCCAGGATCTGCGTGGGATGGTATTCGGTGGTGAGGCCGTTCCAGACCGGCACACCGGCATACTTGGCCAGCTCCTCGACGATATCCTGTCCGAATCCCCGGTATTCGATCCCGTCATACATGTGCCCCAGAACCCGGGCCGTATCCTTCATAGATTCCTTGTTTCCGATCTGGGAACCGGTGGGACCCAGGTAGGTCACATGAGCTCCCTGATCGTAGGCCGCCACTTCGAAAGCACAGCGCGTACGGGTCGAGGCTTTTTCGAAGATCAGGGCGATGTTTTTCCCGGTCAGCCGCGGCTGTTCGATTCCGGCATATTTGGCTTTCTTTAGATCCCGAGAAAGGTCCAATAAAAAACGAATTTCTTCAGGGGAGAAATCCAAGAGTTTTAAAAAGTGCCGGTTGCGCAGATTGTAGGGCATGCTTCCTCCAATAGTATAAAATTATTGCCAATCCATATTAATTCTTTTCATTCCCCTCGTCAATCTCCCAGCACATTGTGTAAGCATCCGCCATGATGATACCAGAATTTTGGGATGGCTTCGCTCCAGTCGAATTTTTAACGCCATTCCCTCTCTGTTTTTCTCGGCTCTGCGGAACTCCGCATGTTTACACATCCCCCGCTGCCTTAACCTCAGATACACTCCAACCGAGTTAAGGATCATTTAAGGCTAAATCCTCCAATGTCGCTTATTTCATCCCCAAATTCTTGTTAGTATATTCATGCGTGCATCAATCATAGTTTTGGGGATGTTTCCGCACATGGTTAGATTATTAAATGATTTGACAGGTCTTCACCCTGTGATAAGAAGGATGCCGGCAAACATCAAAGCTATGGCGGCCAACTTTTGCAGAATCGTCGACCGGGCGATCCCCTCTTTCATCAACTGCGGCCAGAAAAGGCTGAGCAGGACAGTAAACAGCAGCACAAAAAAGGGCTGGATCGAAGCTATGGCCATGACCAATGAGATCGAACCACTCGCAGCAGCAACAAAGAGCAAAAGGATGGCGCCAAGGGCGATGTATTGGTCGAGAGCCATGACTCCCACGACCTTCCAGCTGTGTTTTTTTAGGGTAGATTTCAGATCAGAAGCATGCCGAAAAAACAACGGGATCGTAGCTGCAGACATGACCAGGCGCGTCAGAGCAAAGACACTCCAGTAATCGGCAAAGCCGAGCAGATATTTTGCCAGGACATAGTGAACAGAGATCGAAAGTGCCGATATAAGCATCAACCAGAGTGGACGGCTGATACGGATCGCGAGAGGAAACCGGGATGATACCAACAGCGCTCCCAAGATCACGGCTAAAACTCCCAGATACTTTTGGTAGGTGAAGGTTTCATCCAGGAAGATAAAGGCTAAGACCGCTGTAAACAAGGGGCTGAGAAAGAGCAGGGGAACAACTCGCGAGATCTCTTCGAGAGCGGCCGCCTTGAAATAGAAGTATGCCATGTAAAAGATCGCCACTCCTGCAGCCACGATCAGGAGAGAATTCTGGAGAGAAAGCCTGGGTATGCCACGGATGGCCAAGATCACGCCGCAGGGCAAAAGGTTGAATATTCCCAGCAAAAGTATGGGCACTACTGGATTTTTAGCGAATTTGTCCAGGACATATTTGTCCAGGATGTTCACAAAGGCTGAAAGCAAGCCGGAAAAGAGGGCGAAGAGGACCCAGGAATAGCCTTCGTTAATCACGGCTTTACAACGGGAGGGCGGTGATGATCTGCGCCATAAGGAAAATCAATGTCCTCGATATCTTGCTTGGCATAAATGCCAATTTTGACTATTTCGAATGGTTTTGGATTGGGGAGACGTCGTCGATCACGTACATGCCCCGCCCGTTGGTGGCGATGACCATGGTATTATCCCGGGGGTGGATGATCAGATCCCACACAAAACACACGGGCAAACCCTTGGCGATCACATGCCATTCTTGGCCGCTGTTCAGGCTGACATAAACTCCCAGGTCGGTCCCCGCGTAGAGGATCTCCTTTTTCTTGGGATCCTCTCGGATGACATTCACCGGGCCACCGGGAATGTTTCCAGAAATATCCTTCCACGTTTTGCCGTAATCGTTGGATACGTAGACATAGTCGTTAAAATCGTCATCACGTCGCCCATTGAGCGTCAGGTAAACCGTACCTATATCATATTTAGAGGCAACCACACGGGAGACATGCTTGTTATAGGGCAGTCCTTTGGTGATCTCGGTCCAGCTATCCCCGCTACTCCGGGTGATGTGCACCCGACCATCATCTGTGCCTGCATAGATCAACCCAAACTTGAAGGGGGATTCGGAGACGGCGGTGATGCTTGCGTAAGGGATGGCAAAGGGAAGTTTCCCTTGTTTTTCGGGATCGTTGTAGCTGAGATCGGGACTTATACGCTCCCAATTCTCACCCATGTCCATGGAGCGGTACAGATACTGCATGCCGTGGTAAACCACCTTGTTGTTGTGGGGCGAAAGGATAGTGGCGGCCATCCACTGTCCACGCAGCGGGGGTTCGCCTTCAGGCACCTCAGGCAGGATGTTCTTAGACTGCCACATGCTATCCTTATACTCAGAACGCATGAGCCGTCCGTAGAAGCTCGAGGAATAGACAATATTCGAATTGCTAGGATCTACCGCGATGTGTGTGCCCTCACCACCGGGAGCGGCTTCCCAACGGGTCACTTTGCGGGGTTCCCTCCTTCTTCGGGGAAGATTGTGGGCGACGTTGCCTTTATAGGTCCCATGATCTTGGACGGAGCCATAGACGTTGAAGGGTTTCTCAAAATCGTAGGCCACATTGTAAAACTGGACCAGGGGATGGTTGGTGTGGAAGTCCCTCCATGTGGTTCCCCCATCATAGGAGGTATTGATCCCGCCGTCGTTGACATTGATCAGATAATCAGAATTTTCCGGGTCGATCCAAAGTCCATGGTGGTCACCGTGCAGACCGGGGAAATAGAGCCTTTTCCAGGATTTTCCGCCGTCAACGGATTTGGCCAGAGCCAGGCCCATGATGTAGACAATGTTCTCGTCGCTGGGGTCAACACGGATCTGGCCGAACACCCAACCGTAGGTGCCCCCAAAACCTTCCAGCATGCGGTCGTCCGGGCTGACTTTGTTCCAGGTCTCTCCCAGGTCATCGGACCTATAGACCTCAGCGCCCTTGATGACCTTCCCCTTTTTTAAACGGCCATAGGCATCGCGTTCTCCTGGTTCGGGATCACGGCCCAGGTTGTGATTATCCACAAAGGCATAGACGACATTGGGTTTGCTTTGGCAGATATCCAGACCGATGCGGCCCGTAAGCTCCAGAGGAGGAAGTCCCTGCGTTTTTTGTACCCAGGTCTTGCCCGCGTCTGTGGTTTTGAAGATCCCGTCACCGGGACCGGGGCTGGGATCACTCCAGCGCCGGCGGGTACGGTTCCACATCGTGGTCAGCAATGTATCAGGATTGGAGGGATCCATCACCAGGTCGATAGCTCCAATGTGATCATTGATATAAAAGACCTTATTCCAGGTTTTACCGCCATCTGTGGTTTTGAAAACACCTCGTTCCGGATTGCGGGTCCACTCATGTCCGGTAGAGGCGACATAGACGATATCCGGATTTTTAGGATGGATCAGGATGCGACCGATGGTGTGTGTATCTTCCAATCCCCTGTGCTGCCAGGTTTTGCCGGCATCGGTTGATTTGAAAACGCCCACACCTGCGACCGAAGCCCGGAAGATGTTGGCTTCTCCTGTTCCCACCCAGATGATGTCAGAATTCGAGGGGGCAATAGCCAGGTCTCCGATCGATATCGACGCGATCTCATCCATAATAGGTTCCCAGGTGATCCCGGAATTATGGGTTACCCACACACCTCCTGTAGCAGCGCCCACGTAAATAGTATGTTTGGAGTTACCGGGAACCACGATATCCGTGCAGCGCCCGCTGATCACATCCGGACCGATAGAGCGCCATTCCAGGTTGTTGAATATGGATGCTTCTTGCATAGCCATATGTTTATCAAACCACTTCAACCGTTGGGCAGGATCCGTATTTTCAATCTTTTTCTGGGCCAGGATGGCTGGGCTTAAAACAAAAGCACACAACAAAAAACACAGGAAAAAAAACATTTTTAAACGGGTGGAAAAAACATTCAAAGACATAGAGGGGCCTCCTTGGAATTTGTTTAAAAGAGAAAAACGGGTTTTATTCACGCTAAAAACGAAAGAGAATTGTATGTCGCTCTGCCGTTTTTGTCAATTCACAAAAAAAAGGGGATGGTCCTAAAAATAGAACCGTCCCCTTTTTTTATTTAAGGCGGAGGTCGATGCTTCCGATCCCGGCTGTTTCCGGCGGGAATGCCTTTCACCGTCTCTTGCCTGACGGTAACGGCAGCTTTCCCCCCCCGCACTTCGTAATCCAGCTTTGGCTTCCACTTCTCCACATTGTAGGAAAACAGGCCCTCGAATAGCTCATCGGCTCCACCCTGGACAATCACCTCTCCTGCCCCAACATCCAATTTGATGGACGCACTGTCCACATTGTCCAAGGGAAAAGATCGGGTCTCCTGCTGCATGTCACCAACCGGCACACAGGCCGTAATCCCACCAGCGACCACAAGGCACGCTGTGATTAAGATTAGACTATGAATTTTCGTTATTTCTTTTCCAGTACCCGGATCAAGGCTTCTCTGGCCCTTTCCGTCCCGATCTCTCCAAGTGCAGCCACGGCTTCAGTACGTATTCTCCGGTTCTCATCTCCCAGGGCTACTTTCTCGAGGATGGGAACGGCTTCATCACTTTCAGAGTCGCCCAACATCCGAATTACCATGCGTCGCTGATCCACATCTTTTTCCTGGCTGAGGATCTCCGCCAGAAAGGGGACATAATCCTTATTTTCGTCGATCATGTCCTCGAGAGTGTAGAGCGCGGCCTTACGAACGGAGGGAAACTTGGATTTTTTATAGATCTCAATGAGCATATGAGACTGATCGTCATCCATGGCATCTTCCAAAGCCAAAACAGCAGCCTTGGCTAGATCCTCATCGGCTGCATCCATGGCTGTCTCATACAGGACTTGGACGGCCTGCTCTCCCCCGTGGTCTTCGAGCGCGTATACTGCTGTCCTTTTCAACCGTGGATCATCGCTGGTTCGCAGGACCTCCACCAAGATAGTCAGGGATTCTTCGCTCTCCATATCCTCCAAGACATGGACGGCGATCATGCGCAGCTCCGGATCCTGATCATTGAGTGCGATCTCCCGCAGGATCGGGATCCCCACCTCGACATCGTCGAAGTCTTCCAGTATATAGAGTGCCATTCTTTTCACTTCGGGATGTCTGGTCTCTTGAATGATCTGTTTTATGGCAGGCACGACCTCCGCGCTGTCGATATCCTCAAGCGCATGCACGGCAGCCTTAGCCAGGGCTACGTCCTCCTCGGTAAGCGCCATTTTCACCAGAAGAGGTACTACAGCCGGGTCCTCAAGATCACCCAGAGCAGATACCACAACCCTTTTAACTCTCGGATCGGGATCCTGCTGCAGGACCTTGATCAGGAGAGAAGCCGTCCCTTCCTCCTCACGGTCAGCAAGGGCATACACCGCCCGCCGGCGCAGGTCGGAATCAGGGTCATTCAGAGCGATCTCCGTCAATTTGGCCGAGGCTTCAGGCGAGTCGAAATCTTCCAGGGCATGGATGATACGGCGGCGCAGCCGGATATTATCGGATCTGTCATAAAGCCTGAGCATGACCCCCATAGCTTCCTCATCTCCCATATCTTCGAGTGCGTGCAGGGCCGCCAGTCGAATCTCATCCTCCTCGGCCTCCTCGTAAAAACTTCGGATCATAGCCTGGTACTCAGGTTTTCCTTCTTTACCTAAACGATTGGCCAATCGGATCAGATTGGACTTGGCCTGTCTGGCCCAGCGGCTGTCAGCGTAGGTCTTCATAAAATCCTGGTAACAGCGGAAAACGTCTTCATAATTCTGGTCTATTTGCTCTTTCACATAGCACTGCCAGTAATGCGCATCATCGACATAGTTGCTGGTGGAATAGGTGCTGACAAAATTCGTTAGTGCCTTAGCCGCCTCATCCCACTCTTCTTCCATGACCAATTTATAAGCAGCCCGATAGGCTTTGGCATCCTGCTCCTGCGGCTCCACCGCCAGGATTGCAGGTGAGAATAAACTGAGAGCAAAGATCAAGATCGCCGTCACCGAGATACCATGGGCAAGGTTGGTTTTCATATCATCTCTCCTTTTGAATATTAAAATTGTCGGGATTTATCCGTCGCCGGTTTGTCCGGCTTTGTATTCTCTAAGGTCTTATAGGAACCAGCCACATCCGCTAAATGGATCTTTAAAAAGATTCCCCGGCTCTCTACGCCGGTCTGAACCAGTTCCACTGCGGCCAGATCCTCCTCCAATTCCAGATTGGCGATCTGGAGCAGGATGGCCTCCAAATCCACAACCAGCTCCTGCAAACGCCGTTGATGGGCCTCACCCAGCTCCTGCTTGAGCCATCCGGCTTCCTGGAGCAGGTCACGGGAAGCCTGCTGTTTATACGGGAGATCCAGGGTGTAAGGATCCTCTTCGGAAGCATCAAAATTGACCAGCCCCAAAAGAAGCAGCTTCGATCGCTGGACATACGTCTGGGTTCGTTGGGCCAATTCGATCCCGGGAGCGACCTGGGTTTGAGTTTCCCCGATACCTGCGGTTTGTATACCCTGAGGGGCGGGGGAGAACAAGACTCGACCCAGAAAGATCCCCACGACCACCAGAGCAGACGCCGCTGCGGCCTGGAAAGCCCAACGAGGAAAGAATTTCAAGCCTAAAAAGGTCTTTCTGGATTCTTTCGAAACCTGAGATGTAAAAACTTTCTCGGCTTCCATACGGGTAGCCAAACGGTCCCAATAGCCCTCCCAAAAACTGTTATCCGGCTCCGGTCTTCTTCTTTTGTCCATGATATCCAGGGTCGAAGACATCTCCGTGTAGGCAGCCGAACATAGATCGCACTGCTGGAGATGATCATCGAAAATTCGTTTTTTATCCTCAGGCAGGTCGCCGTATACAGCTTCGGCAACCCATTCCTGACAGCGTTTGTTTTTATTCATAGCTGGCCTCCCAGCGAGTGTTTCCTCTATAAGAGGAGAGCTCCTTGCGCAGTTTGTTCAAAGCCCGAAAGAGGAGGCTCTTGACCGTTCCGCTAGAGATCTCCAGGACGTCTGCGATCTCGCTGATCTGAAAATCATTGTAATGCCGCATCACAAACACGGTACGTTCGCGGGGCGAGACTTTGTGCAGAGCATCTTGAATGCGGCCCTGCAGCAGAGCGGCGTCGGCGGCCTGTTCCGGATTCGGGAAAGCGCTGCCTGCCCCGGGAGGATTGTCATGAACCTCGGTTTGATCGAAATCCTCTAGATTGACCTTGGGTCGGACTTTGCGCCTGCGCAATACATCGATGGCAGAATTCACTGTAATTTGATGGAGCCAGGAGCTCATCTTGGCATCCTTCCGAAACTTGTGAATAGAACGGTAGACCTTGATGAAAACCTCCTGGGAAACATCCTCAGCCTCCTGGTGATCACCCACGATGTCGTAGGCCAGGTAATAGATCTTCCGCTTGTGCCGTTCCACCAGGTCTTGGAAGGCGGACATATCACCACCGCAGATTCGATCGACAATGCTCTGTTCATTTTCTTCCATCACTTTATCACCCCTATTAGACGCCGCTGTCATGCTTCTGGTTTACATTGGGGACGGTTCTATTTTTTGAAACAATTATATTGATACATACAAAATTATTCCACCGTCTATATTAGTAACAGGGAGAACAAACATTGCCAAGAACAAGACGGATAATTCCTGAGGCCGGCCCCATTCACATAATGTGTCGAGGTAACAATAAAAGCAAAATACTTATTTCAGACTTCGATAAGTATTTATACCTGGAATTTTTGCATAAGTTTATGGAAGATAACAGGATCAAAATTAATCATTACTGCATCATGGATAATCACCTTCATTTAATCGTTTGGTTGGATGTGGACAGCGACCTCTCAAAGTTTATGAAACAAGTCAATCTTTCCTATTTCTATGCATTCAAAAAACAACATGACTACTGTGGACATTTATGGCAAGACAGATTTAGAAGCTCAATTATAGATACGGAATCCTACCTTTTGCAGTGTGGAAAATACATAGAATTGAATCCTGTCAGAGCAGGTATGGTAAATCACCCCGGTCAATACAAGTACAGCAGTTTCAATTATTATGCTTTGGGAGAACCAGATCATCTATTAACTCCAAATCCTCTTTATCTAGATTTATCTCCACTAAAAGCAGAGCGCATCAAGCTTTACATAAAACTTGTCGTTGAAGATGAAGTGAAAGAAAAACTCCATCTGCACTTTGTTGGCAATTCAGAATATGAGCTAAAAATGCAGGCGTGTTACGATGTGTTTAATAATCCCAGACCAAGAGGAAGGCCAAGACTCAAATAAAATAGAACCGTCCCCTTAACCGCCCTCATTTTTTGTGGTATGTTATGGGCTGCAAACTGTACCTGGAGGAGAAACAAGATGGATAAAAAGATGTATGCTTTCCTGACTCTTGTCTTTTGTGCCATGGCTTTTTCAGCCTGTGCTCCAGCCTACGAAGGGCCCCCTGCGGACCTGGTTGTTTTGAATGCCAAGATCGTGACCATCGACACGGACAATCCCCGGGCCGAAGCCATCGCCGTTAAGGGCGAGAAAATCATGGCTGTTGCCAGCAATAAAGCTATCCAAAAATATATAGAAAAAGGCACGACCGAAGTCATCAATGCCGAGGGCCGGCTATTAATCCCCGGCCTCAACGATGCGCACATCCACTTTTTGGGAGGCGGCACCTCCTTAATGCAGCTGGACTTCCGCTACGTACACGACGTTGAATCAATTAAACAGATGGTAGCAGACAAGGTGGAGCACTCCAAGCCGGGCGAACTGATCCGTGGGCGTGGCTGGGAGCATGAGACCTTTCCTGATAAAAAATGGCCGACAAAGGAAGCGCTTGACGAGGTTGCCCCCGACAATCCCGTGGTCCTATCCCGGGCCGACGGCCACTCGGTTTGGGTCAACAGCTTTGTTATCAAAGCCTCAGGCATCACCAAGGACACCCCCGATCCTCCCAACGGTACCATCGTCAAGGATCCGCAAACCGGGGAGCCTACAGGCATTTTCAAAGAAGGAGCCAGCCGTCTGCTAAAAATCAGCTCCTCCGTGAAGCTCACACAAGAGGAAAGTAGAGCTCGTGCCGACCAGGCCCTGGAGCTGGCATTGGATGCGGCCCGGCGCACCGGTGTTACCAGCATCCAACAATTGAATGGCGGACAAGACCGTTTCCAACGTTTTCAAGACGAAGGGCGCTTGACCTGCCGTGTGACCTTTAACATGTCGATCCCCGGCAACGAGGCGGGACTCAAGCGGTTAGATGAGCTGCGTCAGAATTTCCCTCAGGAGAATAACTGGATCCGTTTTGGTTATCTGAAGGTTTTTATCGACGGCACCCTGGGTTCCGGAACCGCCCTAATGTTCGAGCCTTTTATAGATGATCCCTCTACATCCGGTTTGCCCATGATGCCCTACAAAGAATTTGAAAGAAGAATCGTAGCCGCCGATGCTATGGGATTTCAGACAGGGACCCATGCTATCGGCACCAAAGGCAACAACTGGGTCTTGAACGCTGTCGCCAAAGCCCAAGAAGTCAACGGGAAGCGTGACCACCGGCATCGCAGCGAACACGCCCAGATCCTGATCGACGAGGACATCCCCCGCTTCGCCGAACTCGGGGTGATCGCCTCGATGCAGCCCACCCACTGCATTACCGATAAGCGTTTTGCGGAAAAACGCATCGGTCTGGAACGCTGCCGGGGGGCTTATGCCTGGCAGCGACTTCTGGACGTAGGAGCCAAGATCGCCTTCGGCACGGACTGGCCGGTCGAACCCATCGATCCTCTGGAAGGACTCTACGGAGCAGTCTCCCGAAAGGACCGTGCTGGAGAAGAGGGCGAGGGCTGGTTTCCCGATCAAAAGCTCAGCATGGAAAAAACTATCGAGCTCTACACTCTGGGCGCCGCCTACGCTGAGTTCATGGAAGATCGCAAGGGCATGCTGAAAGAGAATTATCTAGCCGACATGGTCATTTTCAACAATGATCTTATGACCATCCCCCACGAACAGATCATGACATCCAAGGTGGACTACACCATCGTGGGCGGTCAAGTTGTTTTTATTCGAGACGGGGCTGAAGAATAAGTCTCAAGTAACAGGAACGCACATCCACCACTGTAATTTTATCTTGATCACTCATGAAGATTGAATATTTCACTCCCACAACGATTGCAGAAAAGTCCAAACAGCTGTTAGACACTCTGCCGACCAAGCGGAGTTTGGAAGGCTCTGGATTCGATCCTACTCAAGCAGCCTTGATCGTCTTGGACATGCAGAAATATTTTCTGGATCCAGGTTCGCATGCATATGTCCCCAGCGCAGCGGCCATTCTTCCAGGAATCCAAAGCCTCATCCAGGCCTTCCGGAAGCAGAATCTACCCATCATCCTGACCAGACACCTCAACACACACGAGAATGCCGGACAGATGGCAAACTGGTGGGCAGACCTGATTCGAGAACAAGACCCCGCCAGCCAACTCATTCCTGAGCTCGACCAGTTGCAAGCCATCCGGATTGAGAAATCCCAATACGACGCATTCCTAGATACCAACCTCAACCGGCATCTGAACGAATTGAACATTGCCCAGGTCGTGATCGCTGGAGTGCTGACCCATCTCTGCTGTGAAACCACAGCTCGCAGTGCTTTCATGCACGGTTACAAAGTCTATTTTTTGGTGGATGGCACAGCTACTTACTATGAAGACTTCCATCGGGCTTCACTCCTCAATCTCTCTCATGGATTCGCTGTTCCAGTCCTAACGAGAGATATCCAAATTGCTATGGAGTCCGGGAGTGCCTGATTTTTCTGAAGTAGCCATAGTCGGTGCAGGCCCTGCAGGCATTGCCACTGCCATTCAGCTGCGGAGGTCCGGAGTTGATTTCAGCATTTTTGAAGAAAGGCAGATCGGTGGACTCCTGCTAAACGCCCATCTCATAGAAAATTATCCGGGATTCCCGTTGGGAATATCCGGACCTGAATTGGTTGAGAGATTGGGCCGGCAGCTGGAACGATGGGAGATCCAGCCCATCTCGGACAGAGTTGAGCAGGCCGAATATCGAGATGGATCTTTTTTTATTAGTGCGGGTAACCTCAAGCTCACCAGTCATATGCTTGTGGTCGCGTCCGGCACGGTCGCAGAACAAATAAGCGATCCCCTCATTCCAGAGCATATTCAAGATCACGTTTATTACGAGGTCCATCCTCTTAAGAATCTCCGTGGGCGGCATGTTGTTATCGTAGGGGCCGGTGACGCCGCTTTTGACTATGCCATGAGCTTGGCAGAACACAATCATATAACGATCCTTTGCCGAGGCAACGATTCAAGTTGTTTATCCTTGCTGTCACAAAGAGCGAAAAAGACATCCAATATTGAAATACAACAACAGATCCGGATCCAAGCGATAGAACAAAACCAAGGCCGGTTCACATTTCATGTGATCGAGGAAGGAAAATCTCAAGAACGGCGTGTAGTCGCCGATTTCATTTTAGTGGCCATCGGCAGGCGGCCCGCTCTCAATTATCTGGCCCCTTCAATCTCAAATATGAAAGAAAATCTTGTCCGGGATGGGTATCTCTACTTTGTGGGGGATGTAAAAAACCAATTGTACCGTCAAACGGGAATATGCGTAGGGGATGGGATTAAAGCGGCTATGCAGATAAATGAAAGAATAAGGGCACGACAGGCATGAAAATTATAGCCAAAACAGATCACTCGGATATCGCGACCGTCTTTATTGCTGAGTTGCATCCGGGGAAATACATCGAATTCGTAGAATCATGCCAGCCACC
>JAUWSR010000239.1 GCA_030609975.1 Acidobacteriota bacterium
ATTGGAGCTATCGCCAATGCCGTTCACAAGGCGGTGGGGGTACGTTTTCGATCCACGCCCCTTACACCCGATCGGGTACGGAAGAAACTCAGCTAGGTCTTTAGCTATGGAGTTTCCGATCAATATGATGAAGACGACGATGCTATTAGTCGAATTGTCGAGAAGATCTTAAATCGAAATGATAGGTTTGTAAAGGAAGATAGCTGAAATTTCTAGGGGGATTCCCGTTCGCTTTAAAATATATATAATATTTATTGACTTCTGGTTTTTTGTCTGCAAGAATCTATCCCTTTATAAGAACCTATTTCTAAGGAGAGAGAAGATGAAGGAATGGAAAAAACCTGAGTTGATCATTTTATCCCAATCCAAAACTGAGGAAACTGTGCTTTCAATCTGCAAAGCTGGTATCGATTCATATGGCGCAAGTGGTTATAACACCGCTTGTCAAGTAACGTTCAGGGTTTGTGGTCCATGTAATACTGTGGCCGCAAGTTAGCTTTCAAAAAAAATACACGCACTAATCGTGCACTAATCGTTGGTTGGCCGTGCTAATTTGTAGATATACAACCAATTAGCTGGGTATAAGGGCTGATTTTCGTCCTTAAACCACATATATTCACCCAAATATGAGTCTTTACTAGGCTGTGAGATAAGATTTCTCTATAATAGGCTTGGATGCCTAAGAAAGTTAAAGGAAAAGAGAATCCTAATTCTAAGCGGAGATCCGTTTTAAAGAAATTAGTACGCTTTTGCACCTTTATGCTTCTTGGTATCGTGATCCTCCTTGTGCTCGTCTATTTGGTTTTTCGTCTAAATAAAGGAGGGATCGAAAGAAAGCTTCTCCGAATTGTACATACTCTGCAGCCGGGGGAGATCTTGGTTCAGGATATCGATCTGTCGCTGTTTGCCCAATTTCCCAAGGTTTCTTTGAAATTGGAGGATGTCACTTATTTTGAACATCATGAGTCCGAGAGGAAAGCGGAAGAACTTCCGGTCGCTGAGCTCGAAGACATCTACGTTGCTGTCGAAATATTGAAGCTTTTAAGAGGCGATCTTGTTTTAACGGAAATCACTCTCAAAAAGGGTCGGATCAACATCATCAAGTACCCGGATAAGAGCGTAAATTTACTGAATGCTATCGGTGTCGATCTTAACTTAACTAAAGATACCACAGAGACCTCTGACCAGGCATCTGAGGGAACCCTCAACTTGGATGTAGTCATCCTGGAGGATGTCTATCTGAGTTATGAAAATTCAGGAGCAGACTACAAATTGGATGTGTTGATAAACCATCTGAGCAATTCCCTGTATTTAGAAGGGTCGTATCTAGATTGCCGAATGGTTCCCGATATGAGGCTGCTGGGATTGCAAACGCAGGGACAAAAGTTTCTGCAGAATATCGATGTAGGCATGGATCTGGAATTCCGGTTCGACATGGAAGAATTATCCGGGCAGATCGCTCCCAGTGAACTCCAGGTTGAAAGTGCGTTTATTGGCGTTGAAGGTTCGTTTGATCTGAAGGATGATGGTTTTCTCGATCTGAAGTTTGATAGTCTTATTAACGATGCCAGCCTGCTATCTCTGCTTTTTGAGGAAGAGGTGCTGTCCCGGAACAAAGCGAACTTGAAAAAAGGAGAAGTCTTTCTCAAGGGATATGTCAAAGGGAACTTCAAAAATCATTTTCCATCGGCCGAGGTCACTTTTGGCGCAAATGATATTCACCTCGATGTGCTGCAGGGCAGCGGTCCCATCCAAGGATTGGGATTTAAGGGGTATTTTGCGACAGGTGAAGCTCAAGATCTCTCTGAGGCCACTCTTAAGATTGAAGATCTGGCCGCAACGCTGCCTGGAGGTTCGCTGCAAGGATCGGTCGAGGTCAACAACCTTAAAAGACCTGAGGTGTCGCTTCAATGTGAGGCTAAGGCGAATATCCGTGGCTTTGACAATATCTTTAAAATCAACTTTCTGAAAGATCTAAGGGGTATTCTGACAATCAATGCCGATGTCCAGGGGACCATTGATATTGAGAATAAAAGAGTGCTGAATGAATTCTTGGAAGCCAGGGTGAATTTCGAAAATATAGCATTTCGTGTTCCTGAATGGCAGCAGTCGATCGATAGTTTGAGCGGTGTGGTGAATTTCAGCAAAGATTTGCTCAAACTTAATGATGTCTTTGTGAAGTCAGGCGACAGTGATTTGCTGGTAAATGGAGAAACTTCCGGTTTGATCTCACATTTACGGAATGAGCAGACCGATATCACGGCCAATATCCGCATTAAGTCCGAACTGCTTAAGCTGTCGGATGTTTTGGTATTCGATCCCAGCTTAGCCAAGTCTAGTGATGAAGAGATAAGTGGATTGGAAGCGGATCTTATTATCTCAACTACCACAGAAGGCCTCTCAGATTTTGCGTTGATTCCATGGGGTTCCTTAACGATCAACAGTCTCTCTGCTGGTTTAAAAAACTTTACAGATGTTAAAATTTTAAGCGGCAGATTCGATGTGAATCAAGACACGATCACTGTTTATGAATTGCAAGCGAAGATTGGAGATAGCGATATCCGCTTGTCTGCCGACCTGGTCAATCCAAGAGGCTTATCAAGCAAAGACACCCCTGTGGATATGGGATTGACCTTTGTTCTGGATTCCAGCCTCATGCGGGTGAACGATGTGTTTACCTACCGGGAGCAGACCTATTTTCTTGATTCGCTCAAGGAGGAAAGCTTTAGCAATTTGCACTTGCAAGGAGAATTGTGGATAAACAACCAGGAATTGTTCGCAAACAAGACAATTCCAGATTTTCACCTGAAAATCAATGAGGTAGATTGGTCACTGGCTGCGTTTCCAGATCCTTTTGAGGATCTGTCTGTCGATATTTCGTTTCAGGATGAAGATCTCATCATCCGGAATATTCAGGGACACTTTGGGGAGAACGATTTTGCTATAAACGGGATTATCGAAAATGTTCTTCACAAAATGAGGGACGTCGATGCAAGTAAAAGCACAACACTGCATTTAAAATCGCAAAATCTGAACCTGAGTGATTTGGATGACCTGGTTAAATCTATAGCCCTCAACACTCCCGAAACACGGGACAAAAGCGAGAGTTCCCTGGAGCTTTCTCCTTTAAATCTAAGTTTGGATATCGATTCTCTTAAATGGAGCACGATTTCAGCAGCAAAGGTTAAAGGAGAGCTGATTACTAGGGGGATCACCCAGCTTGTCCTTCACTCTGAAGATGAATCGAAACCGATGCTGACAATTGACATGAACGGCTCGCTTAAAACAGAAAACCTCATACTGCCAGACCTTGTTGTTCCCAAATTTTCGATGGCATTTAGTGGTAAAGATAGGTTCTATGATCTTCAACCGAGCTCAGAAACGGTCTTTGGGACGCGTGGAACCGGAAATATTCACCTCGATTTTTCACGTCCCGTGAGGGCGATCCGCGTTCAATATGAGGTTGAAAACTTCCATATAGGGAACCTGTTGCGTCGTTTTGGGGAAGAGCCTTTGATGACCGGGGATATGGATTTTCTCATAGATCTGACAGCAGTTGGAAATGATACTGCGGCATTAAATAAATCGCTCACGGGCAAAGTGGCCTTAGATGGCTATGAACTTACCCTTCATGGTATTGATGTCGACGATCTTCTCGCTAAGTTTAAACGATCCCAAGAGTTTAACTTGGTTGATCTGGGTGCCTTCATGATGGCCGGCCCTATCGGGGCCGTGGTGACAAAGGGCTTTAATTTTGCGGCGCTCTTGAATTTGGATCCTGAAGCGGAAAGCACTATTCCTCGATTCACATCGCAGTGGGAACTTAAGGGCGGTATGGCAGAAGCCAGCGATGTGGCCTTGGTCACTCTAAAAAGCCGGGTTGCACTTAAGGGAGAGATCGATCTGGTTCAGAAACGGTTCAATGATTTTTCCCTCGCTGTAGTGGATAAAAACGGATGTGCCTTGGTCAATCAGAGTCTAAACGGTCCTTTTACTGAGCCGGAAATGTCGGGCATCACCGCTGTTGAGGCCCTTTTGGCTCCGGTATTTAACATTTTCAAGGTCGTCGCATTTGGGGCATGCCCTGCCTTTTATTCCGGCTCGCTTGAGCATCCTACCAAATAATCCGAGACCTTCGCAGTCCCTTCAAAAAAATACTTTGATTTCTTTCCAGAAATGTTAAGATAGTATTTCAATTTTATGCGAGAACTGTGTTTGGTGCGATTCATGCAATGTAGGGTCCGTCCTCTGGACGGACTTTTTTATTTTAGGAAGGAAGGAGGACAAACGTATGCGATTTAATTTTGTGTCAACTTTTCGCTGGCTGCTGATAGCGGTCATGGGCGTAAATCTTGTGGCTGCGCCTGCTATTGCGGCCCAAAAAGTGCCCATCCGTTTCGATAAATACCATGGGTACAATGGGACAACGAACTATGTGCAGGCTGTTGCTAAAGCCTACCCCAATATCACCAAACTCTTGAAGATCGGGGAGAGCACCCTGGGACGGCACCTTCATGTGCTGGTGATAACAAACATGAAGACGGGCACAACCATCGATCAGCATGTTCCCCTTCGCAACATGCGCAAAGAGGGTGTCAAGAATGTCAACCCGATGTTGTCTTACCAGGGAAAGCCAGGCTACTGGATCTCAGGTGCCACGCATGGGAATGAGTTCACAGGAAGCGAAGTCTGCCTCTACATCGTTGATAAACTTGTCTCTGCCTACGGAAGCGATGAGGCAATAACGAAGTTGATCGACACCAAAACCTTCTACATCTGCCCTATGGTCAATCCGGACGGCGTGTACAACAGTGTTGAAAAGGGGATCTCGCAACGCCAGAACAGCATGCTGCTGGATGACGACAATGACGGCCGCATCAATGAAGACGGTTGGGATGACATCAATGGTGATGGTCACATCACTCAATTCCGATATCCCAGCAAAACCGGAAGATATGTTATGGATGACGAGGACCCGCGGGTGATGGTCCGTTTGCGTACGGGACAGAAAACCGAAAGGCCGCGCTACGATGTTGTCATGGAAGATATCGACAATGACAAAGATGGGAAGACCGGCGAGGATCCTGAACGCGGCATCGACCTCAATCGCAACTTTCCTGAGGGATGGGCAAAAGTCGATAATTTTGCTGGAGGTTCAGGCGATTATCCCACCTCCGCCCCTGAAACGCGTGCCCTTGCCGAGTTCTTCACCAATCACACCAACATCCTGATCGGACAGAATTACCACACTTCTGGAGGCTTTACTTTTCGGCCTATGGGAACCGCCCCACACCCCAATCTGCATCCCAAGGATGTGGCGGTGCTGGATTTTATCATGGGCAAGAAATACCTTGAGATCATCGGTGAAGAGGTTCCGGAGGCTTGGCAGAAACCCGATCAGTTGAATGTTTTTAAAGCAGAACTTAAGAAAACCTCAAAGAATAAATACGCCGTCCAACGTGGCTATGAACTGCCGCGGGGATGGCGAGTCAGCTATAACGAGGCTGACGACAAGCGCTACAGCTACGGTATGGCCACCGACTGGATGTATATGCAGCAGGGTGTATTTGCGGTCACGACCGAACTCTGGAATCCAGTCAAGGATATTCCCGGTTTTCCTGAGGTCGAAGGCGGCCGCCGGGATCCAGCCTTTATGCGGGAGCTTGTAAAATTCCAAGAAACCAACTACGGTGGCAAACTGTTTGTTCCCTGGAAGAAGTTCAAGCATCCTGAGTTGGGAGATGGAGAAGTCGGCGGTTTTATCTCCATCTACCGCAACAACGCTTGGCCGGGGGAACCGCTGCTCAAGGTGTGCGAGGAGCACTGGCAGTTCGAACTGTTTCGAGCAGGGCTGCTCCCCGAAGTGGAGCTCGGCGATGTTAAAGCCAAAGTGCTCTACACCACCAACAGCGCCAAGGAAGCTACCGCCGCAGTGAAGGGAGATGACGTCACCATTAAAAAGGGCGGCTCCAAAGGAAAATTCAAGGTGGTGGAAGTAACGGTCCAGGTGAAAAACAGCGGAAAACTTGCTACCCATGTGGCACGCG
>JAUWSR010000189.1 GCA_030609975.1 Acidobacteriota bacterium
ACAACTCTATAAAAAAAATACAAACGTTATAATACACTAATTCTGCGTTTCTTCTCAAGCCCTAAAATGATCTAACGTCTCCCCTTTCATCTTCCCTCAAGTCTCCCTTACCTCCCGATCTATGGACCACTATTGAAACGCTCCTCTGAATCTCTCTAACAATTGCCCGCCGGCCAAGATTACTTGGCAGATATATCTTTTCTCTCATCGAGAATAGACACAACTCCTCCATTCTTGTCAGGCATACAATTGTTAGAGGAAGCTATATAAGCGTATCGAGATAGGTCTGTAGATCGGGAGGTAAGGGAGACTCAAAGGTCATCCTGTCTTGGCTGCGGGGGTGATTGAAACTCAATCGTGTCGCATGCAGGAAAATCCGCGGGCACTTGGGATCCGCTTTTCGGCTGCCATAACGGGAGTCCCCCACCAAGGGATGGCCAGCGGCAGAAAGATGGACACGGATCTGATGCATACGGCCCGTCACCGGCTTGATCTCCAAGAATGTGGCCTCCCTGTAGAGTTGCCGTACGGAATACAGAGTCAAAGCATCTCGGGGTTTATCCGATCTAATAGATATTTTTTCTCCATGTTTGGGATGACGGCCGATCGGCCAGTCGATCTGCCCTGCCTGATGCAGGATCCGACCCCTCGCCAAGCCGAGATAAGTTTTTTCCACCTCCCGCGCCTTGAACTGCCGCTGCAGCGGATAAAAGGCGCCGGACTGGAGGGCTACCACCATGACTCCTGAAGTTTCCTTATCCAAACGGTGCACAATCCCCGGTCGTTCTTGGGGCCCTACACACGCAATTTCGGGGAAGTGAAACAAGAGGGCATGCACCAGCGTGTGATGTTTATGACCGGCGCCGGTGTGGATAACCAGACCTGCAGGTTTATTCAAAACCAGGATATCGTCATCACGATATACAATAGAAAGAGGGATTTCCTCAGGGACGAGCCCTTCGGAAACCTCCAATGAATATTCAACCCTAACAATCTCCCCTTCCTTAAGCCTGTAACTGGATTTCCGGACCTTTCCATCGATCAAGATTTCCTCATTTTCAATAAGACTTTTGATCCGGGATCGGGACAGATCGGAAAGTTTGGGAACAAGGAAGACATCGATCCGCTGGCCCTCACCTTCATCAGCGGTAACCAGGAAACTTTTTTCAGGCACTTTTTCTTTTTTTTAGTATAAAAAAGAGCGCAAGACCTAAAATCAATCCCAAAACACAGAAGACTTGGGGATAGGAAACGCTGAGGTAGGGAGAAGCCTGTTGGATAAGATAGACCTTGGAATCATGGTCTCCCCGGTAGAATTCAGTAAAATAACGGATCAAGGAGTAATTGATAACATACAGAGAAAACACCTGTCCATCAAATCGCTTCTTTTTAAGAAACAAAAAGAGAATTATGAAGTTAAGAAAATTCAGTCCGGCTTCGTACAGTTGGACGGGATGAACAGCAGTGTTGAGGGTGACACCAGTCAAGTTATGTGCTTCATGGTTGTGAAAGGTTACGCTCAAAGACGTATCACACGCTCTCCCCCAGCAACACCCTGCGCTGAAACAACCGATACGGCCGAAGGCATGGCCCAAAGCCAGTGCCGGTCCGGCTAGATCTGCCATTTTCCAAGTCGGGATCTTGTGGCGGCGAACATACCAAAACGCGAAGATCACTCCCGCTGCCAAGCCCCCTTGAAAAACACCGCCGGAGCGGGCTAGGCTCAACAGCTCTCCCGGTCTTTGGGTATAATAGGAAAAGCTGGTCACCAGCAGGACGAGTTTCGCTCCGAGTAAAGAAATCAGGATGGTATAGAAAGCCAAGTCCACCAATTTGGTCGCTTCCAGGCCTTGTTTTTTACTTTGAACAAAAATAAACCAAAGCGCAAAAGCAACCCCTACCGCCATCATGAAGCCATAGGTATGAATGGTGACCGGACCGAGCCTTAAGAGCACAGGGTGCATGTTGATCCTCGCTTAAAGAAAAATAAATAGATGAGCAAACCCGCGCCGACCGAGATACAGGAATCGGCGACATTGAAGGAAGGCCAGTGCGACCGACCAATATAGAAATCCAGAAAATCGATCACATAGCCTCGAAATACCCTGTCCAGTTGATTGCCCAAAGCCCCGGCCAAGATCAAAGACAAGGTTGCTTTCAGCATCCATTCCGAGTGCGGGGTTTTGAGAAAATAATAGACAACCAAGCAGAGCGCCAAGAGAGAAGCCAGCGTAAGGATCAGGAAGACACCAGAGCTGCCGGAGCGAGAAAAAAAGCCAAGAATAGCCCCCCGATTCTGAACATGACTCAAATTGAAAAATCCAGGGATGATCGTTCGGTTTGAACCAGCAGGTATGGATTTAAGGATGAGATATTTCGTGATCTGATCAGCCGTGATCAGCGCAACCACCAACAGGAGATACGGAAGGTTTTTTCGCATGTTAGCCTTGTGTCACAACTTTTTCACAGCGTTCACAAAATACAGGACAGGCCGTGCTGCTGCCGACATAGGGGGAAAAGTTCCAGCATCTCTGACATTTTTCAAAAAGCACACGTTCCACTTTGACATCCATATCTTCAGCCGAGCTCTGCTTAATTTCCACCGCTGAAACGATAAACAGGGCCGTCAGATCCTGTTCATGTTTTTGCAGCAGTTGGAATTCTTTAGAGGGCAACGTCAGAACAAGGCTGGCTTCAAGCGAGTTTCCGATGATCTTGTTCTCGCGCGCCGTTTCGAGTTCTTTGAGCACCCGATCCCGAATCCCACTCAGATCTTCCCACTCTTGATAAGCGGCTTCACTCACCCAGACCGTTTGGTAAGTCGGGAATAGTTCCAGATGAACCGAATGGAACTTTCCAGCGTGATCAGGCAAAGCGTCCCAGGCCTCTTCTGTCGTGAAAGGCAGGATGGGTGCTGTGAGGACCAGCGTATCCTTCAAAAGGTGAAACAATGCTGTCTGGGCAGATCTTCTTAGTGGCGAGCCCTCAGCCGAGCAGTACAGTCTGTCCTTGAGGACATCCAAATAATAAGCGCTCAGTTCCACTGTGAAGAAATTATAGATAGCGTGAAAAACAGTGTGGAATTCGTAATCCTCGTAGGCCTTACGGATCTTGCGTCCCAGTCGGGAGCTTTTTTCCAGGATCCAGCGGTCGAATTCCTGCATAGCTTCAAGGGGAATAGACTGCGTATCCGGAGCAAAATCAGACAGGTTTCCCAGCAGGAAACGCCAAGTGTTCCGGATCTTGCGGTAGGCCTCTACCAACCGCTGTTTTGTTTCATCTCCGAATCGCGCATCCTCCTTATAATTCAACATCGCAACCCAAAGACGCAGGATCTCAGCGCCGTTCTGCGCGATGATCTCCATCGGATCGATGAAATTCCCCAGCGATTTGGACATGGCTTTCCCCTGTTCGTCCAACACAAAACCATGAATAATACAGCTTTTAAACGGGGAGGCTCCTTTGGCAGCCACGCCTACCAGCAAAGAACTGTTAAACCAGCCCCGGTACTGATCATGCCCTTCGATGTAGACATCAGCGGGCCAAGGCATATCTTCCCGTTTGCCCAAAACGTTAAAACTGGAACCGGATTCGAACCAAACATCCAGGATGTTGTTTTCTTTTTCCAACCTCTTTGATCCGCACTCCGGACATTTGCTATCGGGAGGAAGCAGCTCTTCTGGCGTTTTTAAGAACCAGGCACTGGACCCTTCCTGCGAGAAGATGTCGGCCACAAAGAGGCAGATTTTTTCATTCGCGAGGATCGCGCCGCAGTCTTGGCAGTCAAAAGAGGGAATGGGCACGCCCCACGAGCGCTGGCGCGAGATGCACCAATCCGGACGGGCACTGACCATGCTGGCGATACGTTCTTCTCCCCAAGCGGGAATCCAGCGAACTTTCGATATTTCTTCCAGGGCATTATTCCTAAAATTAGCCGTGTCCATGGAGATGAACCACTGAGCCGTGGCTCGAAAGATCACGGGCTCTTTACAGCGCCAGCAGTGTGGATAGGAATGCTCGATCTCCTCTGTCTTTAGGAGCGATCCATCCCGCAGCATGTCGGCCACGATAGCCCGGTTGGCTTCAAACACATTGGAGCCGCCGTATGTTTCTACATCCGTGGTGAATTTTCCATTACCATCAACAGGAGTATAGATATCCAGCCCATATTTAATCCCGGTAAGATAGTCATCCTGGCCATGACCGGGAGCGGTATGGACCGCACCCGTGCCTTGATCGAGGGTAACGTAATCTGCCAATACAAATACAGAATCCCGGTCGATAAATGGATGTCGGGCTTTCAATCCCTCCAACTCTTTTCCGGGAAAAGTTGCCAGGATACGGCTGTCTTTCACCCCTAGGATATCCCGGAGCACCGGGATCAGTTTTTTGGCGGCGAGCAAAACTTCTCCATCCGCATCGAAGGCCGCATATTCATAATCAGGATGAAAGGCGATCGCCAGGTTGGCGGGAAGGGTCCAGGGCGTTGTGGTCCAGATCAAGACGGAAACCTGTTTTCCCTTCAGTGCGGGAAATTTTTCCGATAGGTCTGTAACCATTGGAAATTTCACGAAGATCGAAGGAGATCTTCGTTCCATGTATTCGATCTCGGCTTCTGCCAGAGCGGTCCGGCAGTGGTTACACCAATAGACCGGCTTTTTCCCTTTATATACATTTCCTGACTTAAAAAATGCCGCGAGGAAGCGAATGATCTCGGCTTCGTACTCAGTATGCATGGTCAAATACGGAGCATCCCACTCGCCGAAAACTCCGAGACGTTTGAATTGATTCCTCTGGACATCTACAAATTTGAGAGCGTATTGTTTACACTCTTCCCGGATCTCGATGATCGACATCTCTTTTTTCTTCTCACTCAGGTTCTGGTCGACTTTGATCTCGATCGGGAGACCGTGACAGTCCCAACCAGGCTGGTAGGGCGCCTGGTAGCCCAACATGCTTCTGCTTCTGACAATAAAATCCTTCAGGATCTTGTTCAGAGCCGTGCCGAGATGGATGTTTCCATTGGCATAAGGAGGTCCATCATGAAGCACAAAGGAAGGGCATCCCTCCCTCTGAGCTTGAATCCGTTGATATAATCTGTCAGCTTCCCATTTTTCGAGGATCTCGGGTTCTTTCTGGGCAAGCTTGGCCTTCATCGAGAACGAGGTCTTGGGAAGATTCAAGGTCTCTTTGATCTTAGCGCTGTCAAACATCGTCTACTCCGGAACTTAAACTTTTATATTCCTACAGGTAATCCACGATATTGTATCTTTCCCCTGCAAAATGTCAATCTATTCCTGAAACCCGACGATGATTTCATTTAACGTAGGTCCGTTATCCTTAACGGACCTCAATAATAATACCAGATAGATCTGTAGTCGCTGATGTTCTCCCCCACGGCTTTAAGTTTTTGCAGGTAGGCGTAAATGGAAACATCGGTGTAGACATAGGTATCCTTCAAGCTCAGTTTCTTTTCCCAGGGATGAAATTCATAGACACGACGTCCGTCCGGAAGTACAGAGATGACGTCATGATGCTGCAGCGCACCTAGGTAATTTTTGCCCAATCCCGGCACGTTGAATACGCACTCATCGGTCCTAACCGTTCCTGGAACCAGCCGGGCTTCCTCTTGTTGTTCCTGGAGCAGCCGGGCTATGGGCACACGAAAATCATCGGTCTCACCTTTTCCTTTGGTATTGAAAGTATAGTAAGGCGTCACACCGCTTAACCGGAGCAGGTTCCTGAGGGCCGTCGCCTCGAATTTACGAGAATTGTAAAAAGTGTAGACCAATTGGTTATACACGCTGATTCCATATCTTCGGAACTTCTGGACCGCTTGTATGAACTGGTGAGTGACCTCATAGGGATGTTCAACGTGGGTGATAATCACGATCTCCCGCTTCCCGGGGATGTGAAAATGGTTGATATCCTTCACCAACGCGTCTGTGATACGCATGGGTAGTGTCACAGGTGTACGTGTACCGATACGTATGCGTTGGATGCGCTTGTTCTTGGAAAGTTTGTACAGCATGTTTTCGATCTTTTCATTGGAGAGCAGGAATGGATCCCCGCCCGTGATCAGAACTTCGTTGATCTCCGGAGTGTCCGTGATCCACTGGATCGCTGCGTCCAATTTTGTTTTCGGCAAAACTGCGGCACGGGAATACACATCTTCAATCTCCCAATTCCGCTGGCAGTACACACAGATCTGGGGGCAGGTCATGACCGGTTTGAGAATAACGATCATGGGATAGCGGCGAGTGATCCCTTCAACAGGCGATGTATCCCGCTCCAGCATGAAATCCATCGAAGTATCCTCACATTCTCTTTGGGATTTCAAGCTCTGAATGTAATGCAAGGAAGGAATCACTTGGGATCGAACGGCATTGTCATATCTACGGCTGATATCATTGTCCATCAGGGAAAGATAGTAGGGTGTGATCCCAAAAGGAATCTTGTATTTGCGCGCCAGTTGGACGCCTTCGTATTCTTCGTCCGTGATCTTGACCAAATCTTTAAGAGTTTTCGCATCCCGGATAATATTTCGTACCTGCCACTGCCATTGGGTCCATTCCAGGTCGGTGGCATTGAAGAACTTGAGGATACGGGCTTTGTTGCGGTAGCGGCGGCGTTTGACTTCATCCTCTAATCCGGTGGTATAGCGGTTCATGTAATCTTCCGCCCCGCGTGCCATGCGGGAGAGCTCTGCCGACCTCAGCTGGGCAGCCCGCTGTCCCACGTATTTGGAGAACGCCGGTTTTATATTGGGATAGACTTCGGCCTTCCCCACGATCCCCCGCATGAGGTGTTCCAATTCCGCAAAAAATCCAGGACTGGGTTTGGGAAAATCCTTTGAAGCATACTCATGGAGAATATCGTTCATGTATTTTAAAGGACTGAAGCCTGCCAATTTTTCGCCTCGTATGGAAAGGATCTTTCTGAAAACCCGAATAGTATCCCGCATAAAAATCCATTGTAGAGAGGGGACATCCTCCTCAAAAGATGCAAGAAGCATCTCATCCAGAACTACTCTGAGCTTGATCCGTTTATCTTCAATGTCCCGCTTGGACAGCAGAATACCCTGGATAGGGGGGCTCATCGCCAGTATTTTTAATAACCTTTGCTTATTCCTATCTTCCATGTTTTTTTCCGTTGTCTCCAGGATCTCCCGGAGATTATCGTTTATTTAATAAAGTGAGATCCGCGGCTCACAGGATTGCTGATAGCGGCATGTGTGATCAGCATGGCCACCTGGACTCCATGTTTAAGTCCAACAACTTTGGGATCCATACGTGCTCGACGATAAAATTTATCGATGCGGTGGCGGAGATAATCCAGATCAGCGCATGCCCGCTCCAAGCGTTTTCGGGTTCGGATAATTCCTGCGTAATTCCACATGGTGTTGCGAATAGCCAACCAATCCTGATTGATCAATGCCGGGTCCGTCTCTTCCTCATCATCTGGATAATACCACTTATG
>JAUWSR010000274.1 GCA_030609975.1 Acidobacteriota bacterium
CATAAGATATGAATAAACGTTAAGGAAGTATGGAGATTCTGTCAAATGAATGTGAAATTTAAGTAACGAGCATTTTGTATCTGCCGAGATTATGCAATTACTAATAATAAAACAATGTGGTGGGCGATACAGGATTTGAACCTGTGACTTCTACCGTGTGAAGGTAGCACTCTTCCACTGAGTTAATCGCCCAGCCGTGTTGTCTATTTTTAGACGATTTTCGACCCAATGTCAATGGGATTGACAAGGAGACGCTTTCTATTTAAAAATAAAGCAAATGGCCATACAACGATGTCCCTATTGCAAGGCGATAATCGATGAGGGTACTGAGTACTGCACCAACTGCGGTACCAAGCTTCTTTTCCCTGAGGATGAATTCATCGAAGAAGAGATCCCCGGAGAAAAGATCATCGATGTCAATGATGATGTGAAAGGAACACAGCAAGAAGATGTGAATGAACCTGAGCCAGATGCCGAGGGACCGGTCGCGGAAGATGACAAACCAGGAACAGGCGCGGAAGAGCCCGCTGAAGAATCTACCGAAGAAGTTCCTTTGGATGCGAAACCTGCAGAAAAGCGGAAATCCCCACGAAAGAGAGCCCCCCGCAAAAAAGCCAAAGAAGAGCCGGTAACCATAATCGAAGATGAGGATGAGCCTGTTTCAGAACAGGAAGCTGAAATTGAAGCTGTGGAGCCTTCGGATGAACTCCCTATCGAGCCTGAAGAGATCACTGTAGATGAGCCTTCTCCGGAGGAGAGTATTCAGAGCTCTACAGATGATCTGCCGGATGGATTTGCCGAGAAGATCGATGAAGCAGCCGAAAAAGTGGGCGATCCGCTGGAAGAATTCCTTTCGGAGCAGGCACAAGAGGAAGAATCTGCGTACAAAGAGATCACCGAGGCTGATCTGACTCCTCAACCAGGCACCGAGGATGAAAAAGAGTGGAAAACCCCGCCTCCGGATGATGAAGAGCTGAAAGAACCGGAAGACCAGGAAGACATCACTATCCAGACCGGAGATTTAGAAGAAATTGTGGATGATGCCGAAAAGGAAAAAGAGGAGATCGACGATTTTGTAGCATCCATAAAAAAAGAGCGGCAGTCGGTGCGTGAAGACCAGAGCAGTGATACGCAGGATATGCCGCCCTGGGCAGATTCCGTACAAGACGGCCCGCTGCCGGAGATACCTCCCACTGATGAGATCATACTCCAGGATGATTCCTCTGAAGTGCCTGATCCTCCCATAGTTGACTCACCTCCGATTGATGAGGCTCAGGAGATTGAACAAGCGTATGAACCGCCCGCTTCTTCTGAAGATGACGAAATCACGCCCACTCCCGGCTATGACACACGTTCGGCTTTTCCAGAAACAGTGGACCAGCAGGGGCTTCCCTTTATCGGTAAGGGCGATGAGAGTGATACAGCGGAACAAACCGCGTATGATCCCCAGGCTGTGGAGACGGAAGCAAAGAAAACGGCGCAGCCCGTCGGCTTTGGCGATTGGATCAAGGCCAGGATTTTCGATGTTGTTTTTGTGACGGCGCTGTGGTTTGTTGCGCTCTGGATCGCCTCTCAAGTGCTGGAGAGTTCAGTTTTTCTGCTTATTTCGGGATCAGCACCTGTAATTCTGATATTTCTGGCTGTGCTGCTGTTTATCTACTTTTTCTTTTTCCTGTTTTTTTTGGGAGAGACCCTGGGGAATTATCTCTTTTCCTCGGACGAATAGAGCGGGATTTCATCGCCCAGGCGAAAATCTTTGCCTAAAAACCTCTTTTTAGCTGACACATCGTCAGCCACTTCCTTTGGTGAGCCCTGAATAAGGATCTCGCCTTCCTCGATGAGGTAAGCTCGATCAGTGATTTTCAGGGCATCTCTGACATTGTGATCAGACAGGATCACACCGATACCCTTGGCCCTGAGCCTCAGGATGATCTTCTGCAGCTCAATGATGGTCAAGGGATCGATCCCGGTAAATGGCTCGTCCAACAAAAGGAATTTGGGATTCAGGACCAGGGATCGGCATATCTCCAGCCTTCTTCTTTCTCCACCGGACAGGCTGTGAGCGGATTGTGCGGCCAAGCCTTGCAGTCCCAGTTCTTCCATAAGTTCTTGTGTGGAGCTGTTGATGTCCTGTTTTTTCCGGCCCGAAAACTCCGCGATCATTTTGAGGTTGTTTTCTACAGATGTTTTAAGAAATACAGAATTTTCCTGCGGCAGGTAGGTGATCCCTGCGGCAGCCCTTTGCGGCGTGGTAAACCGGCTTATGTCTTTATCATCCAGATGGATGGATCCACTGTCGGGCTTGAGCAAACCTACCATCATATGAAAGGCCGTGGTTTTGCCGGCTCCGTTACGCCCTAGGAGAGATATAACCTGACCGGAACTGACCTCCAGGTTAATCCCCTTGACAACAAGACGATGGCCGTAACTTTTTCTGAGCTGTTCAGCACGGAATACTGCCATTTCTCTAATTTCACCTTTCAGGTAGAATACTAAGGTCATCCCCATTAGCTGTCAAGGAAACATGCAGAAAGTCATAAGCGCATCTCGAAGAACAGACTTGGTGGCGTCTTTTCCCGATTGGCTGTCAAGTGTAATTCGAGCGGGCCGGGCAAAAGTGATTGGTCCCAGAGGAGCGACTTACTCCGTGGATCTATCTCCTGACAAGGTTCACACAGTCGTGCTCTGGTCCAAGGATTTTCTGAATTTAATAGATGACCGTTTTGGTCTGCGACAATCTCTGAAACGCTATGCCCAGCTTTATGCGCATTTTACCATCACGGGACTGGGAGGGGGACCTTGGGAGCGGGGGGTAGCCAAACCCGGGGCGATTCTAAAACAGCTCAATGATCTGATCGAAGTGGTTGGGGGGCCTGAACGGGTCACAGTACGATTTGATCCCATCGTATTCTGGCAAGAGCAGGGGAGGATCCACACCAATCTATATTTTTTTGAAGATCTGGCTCCTGAGCTGGCTGCCTGCAGCATTCGCACCGTTCGAATAAGTTTTGCCCAATGGTACCGCAAGGCACAGATCAGGACGCGGAAATATGGACTGCACTTTATCGATCCAGAGCTTGAGAGGAAACTTGCTTCTGCCCGATTTTTGGCAGACACTGCCAGTGAAAATGGTATCCACCTCTATGCGTGCAGCCAGAACTTTTTAACCGCTGTTCCCGGTATTGCCGCCTCTTCATGCATAAATGGAAAGCTGCTGCAGGAACTGCATCCTGATAAAGCCCTGGTAACGACAAAAAGGGACAGAACTCAAAGAGCAGAGTGTCTGTGCACGGGTTCCCTTGATATCGGCAGCTACACCCAGCACTGCCCTCAAAGCTGTCTGTATTGTTATGCCAATCCTTGCCTCTGAACGTATTGCGAGAGATGTCAAGGCAGGCGCGCTGCGAATAACACGACTGTTTATTTCTGGGGTTCAACTGGAGGAATGACTCCCGCAGATCTACGGAATGGTTATCCCTTCCGATCCGAGGAGGTAGCGCTTCAGTTCCAGGCCTGCTCCAAATCCGCCGATACTTCCATCTGCGCTGATCACTCTATGGCAGGGAACCACAATGATCAGGGGGTTGCGGTTGAGGGCTTGCCCCACACTCTGGTAGCCCCGAGAATCAAGTTTTAAGGCGATATCTTTATAGGCGGCAACTTTTCCATAGGGGATAGTACGGGCTGCTTCCCAGACTCTTTGTTGGTATGGCGTCCCAAGCCGGAGATCCAATGCCAGTGAAGCGAAGTGCTCTTGTTTTCCTTTAAAATACCGGTCAAAAAGGCGTTTTTCTTCAAGAAACCGATCGTCCTTGTGTTCAAAATCCGTGCAGTTTCGGCGCAGGGGCTTCAGTGCTTTTTCGATCCCGTCGGGTGTGCGCAGATAGTGAGCCAGCACCAGTCCCCGCTCACTTTTTACCAATAGGAGTTTCCCCTCTGGGAATTCGTAGGTTGTGAAAAACATGGAAACCCTAGATCCCTATAGACAGACGTTCTGCCAAAGCTGATGGCAGCCCGGCATCCAGTATTTTTTTCTGGGCTTCCTCAATTTCATATTCCACCCGGAAAAGGCTGATCTTTCCTGCGTCTGAATCATAGATCGCGCAGGCGGCGCGTGTGTTGCGATCGCGCGGCTGTCCCACAGATCCGGGATTGATAAGGTAGCGCGTGCCCTTTTCTATCTTGATCTCATTGGAGTTTCCAGTCAGGAAAGTCCCCTCAATGAGATGGTCAATATCCGTGTACACAAAAGGAAAGTGAGTGTGACCGAAAAAAGTGAGGGGAGTCTCGATGTGCAGGAATGCTTCAGCCGCATCAAATTCTCCGAAAATGTAATAATCCTCATCAAAGGGGGAACCGTGGCAGATGGTGATGTCTTTGTGGACGATCTCCGGTCCTTTTTTCAGATGGGTGAGATAGGTCAGGTTTTTTGGGGATATGTTTTCCCGTGTCCAGTGGATGGCTGAGGCGGCAATAGGGTTGAAGGTCTGAACCGATTCCAGCTCACAGCACACGGCTTTGTCATGATTTCCCCGGATGACGTTGATCGGTTCAAGGGTACGAAGCTCATCGATCACCGCATCCGGAGACGCCCCATATCCGACAATATCCCCCAGAAAGAGATAATGATCGATCTTTCGTTTTTTGGCGAATCTGAGGATGGCTGAAAAAGCTTCCATGTTGCCGTGAATGTCAGTGAAGATGAAGTAGCGCATTAGTTTGTCTTTATTATGCCGTTTTTTAGATCTTGATAGAGTCTGTGGGCCCTGTAGGAACTTCTTACCAATGGCCCGGCTTCGACTTCCTTGAACCCCAACTCCACTGCTATAAATTTGATCTGCAAAAATTCTTCAGGCGGATAGTATTTTACTACAGCCGCGTTGTTTTTGGTAGCCTGAAGATATTGCCCCACGGTCAATAGATCGCAGCCGGCTTCCCGAAGGTCATTTAGGGTTCTGTTCAGATTCTCATGAGATTCACCCAGACCCAGCATAAGGCCGGATTTTGTGACAGCGCCCATTTGATGGGCGTGGTCCAGAACAGCACGAGAGCGGCCGTAGTTGTGTTGGGGACGATTGTTCAATGGG
>JAUWSR010000263.1 GCA_030609975.1 Acidobacteriota bacterium
CCTCCTGACGACCTCTCTTATTGCGATCGGAGTCATGTTTGTATTGGTCTTTATTGCGGCCTCCGGATCGTTCAAATATATTATGATCGGCCAGATCACAGATTCCATGCTCGGCCATCTCCAAGTCCATAAGAAAGGGTACGTCGCCTCTATCGACAGCCTGCCCCTGACATTGAACCTCAAAGCCAAAGCTGTCGAAAAACTTGAAAGAGCCTTGGGAGATATTCCCGAGATCGAAGCGTATTCTCCCAGAGTGAAATTCGGGGGAATGTTTAGTAATTTTATCGAGACGACCAACATCAGAGTGAACGGAGTCTATCCAGAAAAGGAGATCGCTACGGTCCCGCTCTTTTTGTCCAGGATCAAGCAGGGCTCGAAATCTATTAAAGAAGGCGAGATCCTGATTCCTGAGCTGCTGGCAAACGGGTTAAAAGTTAAGGTTGGAGACACGGTGGTTGTGATCGCAACCAACCAGGATGGATCGGTCAACGGCAAACAGTTTGTGGTCGGAGGAATAATCGAAAGCGTGACCGGGCCTGGAGGCCGGGATGGCTATATGCACATCAATGATGCCATGGAGGTTTTGCGTCTTGAGCAAATGGAGATCAGCGAAGTAGCCATAAGGCTCAAAGATTTTGGCAAGCTGAATGCCGTCAGCAGAAGACTGGATGACACAATGTCAACGGAGCTTAACCAGCAGGGGAAGCCGATTTTTGATGTTCGCACATGGGAAAAACTCTCGCCCTTCTATAATGTTGCACGGATGATAGATATCATGACATTTTTTATCAAACTCATGCTCATCGCCATAGTCCTGGTCAGCATCATGAACGTCATGATCATGGCGGTGTTTGAACGAATAAGGGAAATCGGGACAATTTCTGCCATCGGCACCATGCCCAAAAAAATTCTCTCCCTGTTTTTGATCGAGGGATTCTCTCTGGGAGTTTTTGGCGTTGTTGCGGGAAACATCCTGGCCATGGTGGTTGTTTTAGTGCTTAACCTGCTGAAAATCACATTCAATTTCGGAAGACAGTCAGGCCTGGTTCTCTCCCCCAGCTTGAATACAGGCGATATCCTCTGGGTATCAGCCATAGTGATCATCGTGTCCGTTGCCGCAGCGCTTCAACCGGCTTTTAAGGCTTCTAGGATGGAGCCGGTCGAGGCCCTCAGACATGTGTAATGAAACATGGTGATTCTAAAACGATCTGCCGGGATGATTCACGAGTTGTTTTTGGATTTTTCTTAGTGCTCTAGTTAGTAATTTCGGTGACGTAATATTTTGTTATTGCGAGGAGCGAAACACGTGGCAATCTCATCTCATAAAGAGATTGCTTCGCTATCGCTCGCAATGACAATTTATAAGTAATAGTAGTTATGAAACAGTGTACTTAGTAACTTGGAGGTTAGTTATGCTTAGATTAATGATGGTTACCATGACATGCGTTCTGATGTTTCAGCCTTGTTTAATGGGAGACGAAAAAGTCGTGATCGCGGTCGCATCCGAAGGAGAGACTTTGGATGCCGCTGTCAGTCATCTCGCCGCGCGGGCCCCCTACTTTCTTATTGTTGACGGCAATGGAGAATTAATAGAGGCGGCTGAAAATCCATATAAAGATAATAGAGGTGGCGCTGGAGTAGCGGCGGCAAATTTTTTGGCTGAGAAAAATGTCACAATAGTTGTTGCAGGAAAATTCGGCAGCAAAATGACAGATGCGCTCAAAGCACAAGAAATAGCGTATGTTACGTTTGAGGGAAACATTAAGGATGCCATTGATAAGGTCCTCAAGAAGGACGAGGGGTCATGAGAAAGATAGCAATCGGCATTTTGGTATCATTCGTATTTTCGCCTCTCTTTGCAGAAGACAACAATCCGCTCCTGGAGCGCGTGGATAGAAACTTGAATCCGGAATCCTATGAGTCCTACCGAAAACTGATAAACATTGAGCCCAATGGGAGAGAAAAAGAGTTTATGCTTTTCACGGTAAAAAAGGGAAAAGACAAAGTTGCAGCACTTTTTATCTCTCCTGCCAGTGAAAAAGGCAGAAGCACGCTGCGTCTGGACGAAAATATGTGGCTGTACATCCCCAATGTGGGAAAACCTGTTCGTATAACCAGCCTTCAATCCGTTGTCGGTGGGATATTCAACAATGCGGATATTCTGAGGCTGGATTATGCTGAGGAATACGATGTCAAAGAAGTGGAAGACCTTGGAAAAGAGCTTCTTTTGCATCTTAAAGCGAAGACCAATTCTGTGGCTTACGATCAAATAAAGATGTGGGTGGATAAAGAAAAATATTTGCCCGGCAAGATTGAATGTCTCACAGAGGCTTCCATGCTGATCAAGACCATTTATTTCAAACAGATCAAGGACTTTGGGGGAGGTATTGTCAGGCCCGCGGTGATCGAAACCGACAGCCCTCTGCACCAAGGTTATAAATCAGTGATGATATTTGCTGGCATCAAACACAGGGAATTCAAGGACGAAGTCTTCACGCTGCCCTTTTTGCCCAACCTGGAGTCATTGAGATAATTGCGATTAATTGCTCTGGTTTTTGTTCTTATTAGTCTCTCGCTCTCAGGCCTGTCTGCTCAGGAAGAATACACAATCGATCTTTCGGAAATAGAAAAAAAAGCGTTTCAGTTCGGAGGGTATCTTGAGTTTCGCCCGGTGCTTATCGGCCTGGATAGGGACTCCTGGCTTTATAAGCTGCGGTTTTACGACTTGGACGAGGGGAAGTCGATCGCAGAGTACAATTTCAACGCCCTTTTGGATGCAGGTTACGAAAAAGGAATCTTCCTCGCAAAATTACGCACGAATACGGATATAACCAAATCGTATTCAGGCTGGTCCCAAAAAACAACTCTGTATGAAGCGTTCCTCTCGGTGAAGCCGTCTTTCTCCTTCCATCTGGATATTGGCAAAAAGCGCATGAAGTGGGGTAAGGGCTATGCGTGGAATCCTGTCGCATTCATTGATCGGCCCAAAAATCCCAATGATCCCGAGCTTGCCTTGGAAGGTCAGGTGGTGTTGTCCCTAGATTATATCAAAAGCTTCCCGGGAAGATTGAGGAACATCACTCTAACACCGTTCCTGCTCCCCGTCTATGATCATATCAACAGTACGTTTGGCAAAAATAATCATATGAATTTCGGCGGAAAGATCTATTTTCTATTTTATGATACCGATATCGATCTCATGTTTTTATCAGGAGGGAGCGCGCCGCCACGCTATGGATTGGATTTTTCGCGCAATATCTCCTCTAATTTTGAAATTCACGGTGAATTTGCCTATATCCCTGATTACAGAAAAAAGGTCATCCAGGAAGATGGCACTGTCGGCGAAAAACAGTATGCGAATAATAACTATCTCCTGGGCATTCGATACCTAACCAAGTCAAACACGACCATTTTTTTTGAATACTTAAGTAACGGAGGTGGCTATACCTCCACTGAGATGGAAAATTTCTATTCTCTGATCGATCATGCCTACCTGTCATATCTGTTAACCGGGGATGACAGCCAACTAAAGTTCTTATCCGGGGAGGCAAGCCTGGCCTACCGGACATTCGCTCCCATGCAGGATTATCTCTATTTCCGGATAAGCCAGAAGGAGCCATGGGATATCCTCTATTTTATTCCTTCCTTGACCGGCATTTTTAACTTCACGGATCAAAGTTTTTCTCTGACTCCGGAATTACTCTATAATCCCATAACGAACCTGGAGCTCAGGGCAAAAATCACAATTTTGTTTGGAAAAAGCGGCAGTGAATTCGGAGAAAAGCAGAACGACATTCGGCTGGAGTTCCGGGGGCGGTATTACTTTTGATCCGCGGAATCGCTTAGAAATATACGGTGGATGGGAGTGGGGATATTTCTGATCCGTGAGTTATTCCTTGATTGCGGGCATAACATCCATATAATGGGAGTAGCTATGTGTGTCAGGAACCACAGCTCAATACTTAACATGGAGGGAAATACATGAAAAAGACGATGCTTGTAGTACTGGGAGGAGTCATCTGCATTGCGCTCCTGACCGGCACCGCACTGGCCGGGGACGATTGCATTGAGTGTCACACCAAGATCTCTCCCGGCCAGGTGAAGGACTGGTCCGTCAGCCTGCATGCGGAGAACGACGTCACATGTTCCACCTGTCACGGGGAGAAACACGAATCTGCCGATGACTACAAACTGGCTCAAATGCCTGACGAACATGTGTGCGCCGAGTGTCATGCAGAGAGATTCGAGCAGTTCTCCAAAGGCAAACACAATTTCGGCTGGACCTCTCTCAATGCTCTGCCGGCCACGCATTTTGCCCCTGATGAACTGATCGAGGGGGGGCGGGGCTGCGGAGGATGCCATAACATGGGCATCAAGACCGAAGAGCAGAAAAAGGACCAGCGCGACAAGGGATATCGTTACCAGAACAACTCGTGTGACGAATGTCATACACGGCACAGCTTCTCCCGCAAGGAAGCCCTGAATCCGCGCGCCTGCCAGCAGTGTCACATGGGCTATGACCACCCCCAGTGGGAGATGTGGTCAAGCTCCAAACATGGTGAGCGTTTCATGGCGAAGGAACTGGGCTACCTCCCTGAAGATGCCGCGGCTCCCAGCTGCCAGCACTGCCACATGCCGGGCGGAGACCATGAGAACCACACAGCCTGGGGTTTCCTCGGTGTCCGGCTGCCTCTGCCGGAGGATAAGCAGGCTGCGGCCGACCGGGTGACCATCCTCATGGCATTGGGTGTGCTGAATCCCGAGACCGGCGAACCCACCGCCATACTCGATGCGGTCAAGGCTGTGGATATGGCCCGGCTCGACCAGGAATCCTGGGAAAAAGAGCGGGATAAGATGATCAACATTTGTTCTCAATGCCATTCCGAGAGGTACGTCAGAGAACAGCTCGAGATGGGTGACTCCATCTTGCAGAAATCAGACCGGTTGATGGCCGAGGCCATCGAGACCGTGGCTGCCCTTTACAAGGAAGGGATCATCAAGAAACCGGAAGGATATCCTTTCAACTATCCGTTCCTTTTGACTTTTATGCACACCAACGGTGCGCCCTGGAACGAGAATCTGGATGGTCTTTCCTATATCGACCAGGTCCTGGTTCAGATGTACATGAAACACCGGATGCGTGCCTATCAGGGATTCTTCCATGTCAATCCCGATTATGCCTACTGGTACGGCTGGAACGAGATGACCAAAGACCTGGGAGAGATCAAAGAGCTGGCGAGGAGCTTGCGCGCCCAGCACTAAGCGTAGGTAAGACATCGCACCGCGCGAAAAGATAGAATGACCAGGTGGGGAAGTCTGTTGATCACTCCCGTAATTTCAACGCCATTTTCATGCGCAGGTCTCATCAGAGAGTCATTGGATTGTCTAACCCGGACAATTCA
>JAUWSR010000244.1 GCA_030609975.1 Acidobacteriota bacterium
CGTCCCCATTTGGGAGTCCGAGCAGGCTTTTTATTTTCCTTTGAATGAGGAGATACTGGAATATGCACGGGCGTTGATCGTGCATTCGGATTATGTGAAGAACCGTGTTCAGGTTAAAACGCATAAACCGATCATTAAGATTCCACATCACGGGCATGTGCTGCGCGAATTTGAGCTTGCCTCTATCCGCAAAGGATTGGGGGTAGCCGAGGATGAGGTGTTGATCTGTTCCGCCGGTTTTGTCAATAAAAACAAACGATATGATCGTGTCTTGGCGGCATTATCTGAGATATCGGATCTAAACTATAAATATATTATTGCCGGCAAGGATCGGGGGCGAATCCTGGACAACTATCTACCTGATGAGCATCCACGAATTCTTCTCAAGGACCATCTTCCTATCCAAGAACTGGAAAGCTTGATCGCGGCTTCGGACATTTGCATCAATTTGCGTTATCCCACCATGGGAGAGAGTTCTGGCTCTCTCCTGAGGATGATGGGTTACGGGAAGCCCACTCTGGTCACAAATTATGGATCGTATGCAGAATTTCCCGATTACAGTGTGCTCAAGGTCGAAGCTGATATCGATGAGAAAAACATGATCAAACGTTATCTTCAAACACTGGCCAGCGAAAAGGAGTTTCGGATATCTGTGGGCAGAGAGGCTGCTGATTATGTTAAGAACGAATGCAGTATCGCAAAATGTGCCAGAGCTTATGCTCATTTTATAGAGGAACAGCAATATGCGAGATGATGGTCTGTTAAAGACAGAGATAACAAAGCTAAAAGAAGAGGTAGGGGCTGAAAGAGAGAATATTGAAACGATCGACGGACTGGTGAAAAAACAGATAGAGAGAGAGCCGGGATTGTGGGAGTATGACTTCGATGGATTGGGTGCTGAGATGTGGAAACGGTTCCAAACGTTGGAAAAAAACAGCGATTGTCTGAGCGAAGAACAATACTTGCCTGCTCAGCGGTTTCGGGCAGCTTTCCTGCGCCGTTTGAATAAGTTTTACCGAGTTCTTACAACCCCAGTATCTCGAGCGATCCTGGATAAAAAAAAGCAGTTCAATCTGGATCAACAAGACCTCCTCAATAAGGAAAACATCCCTTTCTTTCTGGCCATGATCCTCACCTTACAGAAGATCAAAGACCGGTTGAACGTTTTGGAGGAAGCAGTTAATAAGCTTGGCGATGAGCTGGAGGATGAATAGCATGGAAACCTCTCAGGCTCTGCGGCAGAACAATACGGATCCCACACAGGGTGTCGATAGTATCACGCGGAGAATTTTTGAGGCACTTGTGGATCCGCCTCCTCAGGATATCAAATCCGTCTTTCAAAAGTATCTGCAACCGGTCATACGAGACTGGGGCATTCAGTCCGCTTGGAATATTCTCTCCCGGTTAGAGGTCGCCTGGGATTTTCGTAAACCCACCTTAGGGCTTTATGATAACGCCCTGCATTTTATCGGGGGAGCGCAAAAATACGGCTGCACACTGGCTGCTGCCCTTCAGGATATGTATGATGTCACTTTGATCGCCAACAGCGATGTCTCTTCGGAACAGCTCGAGGAATGGTATAACCTGGATCTCTCCCGCTGTCGAATCAAAGTTATCAGCCTGCCCTTCTTCGAAAAGAGGGAAGCCCACCATGGCATATATGATGCGGGTTTGGTGGACCCCAATATGGACAATCCTTTTCATGCCATAAGCCGAGAAAGCGGCAATTATGATGTTTTTGTGAACAATTGCATGTTGGAGATGGTCTATCCTCTGGCACCAGTGTCGGAATTTATGGTTCATTTCCCAGAAAGGGAGATATCCCGTTTTTTCCATGTGGGCGAATACACTCACATCATGTTCAACAGCCGTTACACGGCTCAATGGATTGAAAAACGATGGCAGCAGACTCCCGATGTGCACATCTTTCCTCCTGTGGACATGACTTCACCTAACCTACCTGAAGTAAAAGAAAATATCATTTTATCCGTCTCGCGCTTTGAACTCAGTGGCAATAAGCAGCAAAGGGAGATGATCAAGGCTTTCATCAGGTTGAAGCAACTTCATCCAGACTTGGCCCGAGGATGGAAACTGCTGCTGGTGGGGGGAAGTGTAGCCCATAATCCCTATCTTGACCGTATCCGAAGGTTGGTAAAATCCTACCCAGCTCATGAAATTCAGATCGAGGTTAATGTTCCTGCCTCCGACTTAGAAAAGTTTTACCAGCGCGCCAAAATATTTTGGCACTTCAGCGGCCTTAAACAATCTGACCCTGCCAAGATGGAGCATTTTGGCATGACCACGGTGGAAGCCATGCAAAATGGGTGCGTTCCTGTGGTGTTCAACGGCGGGGGACAGACAGAGATCGTCGAAGACGGCGGTTCCGGTGTTCTATTCGGATCCCAGGAGAGTTTGCTAGAAAACACCGTGCGCTTGATGCAGGACTCGCAGGAAATGCACCGCCTGAGCTTGGGAGCGTATCGTCGTGGCAAAGATTTCACCAAAGAGGTGTTCGACCAAAAAGTCCGGGAGCATTTCTCAGCGATCCTGAAATCCTATAAATTCCAGTAGCGCCTCAAAAGTTGTCAATTTTCCCCTCCAAGCTTGATTGTAGGCTAAGATTATGTGGGGACATATCTATTTTTTGCTCGAAAACAGACATGTCCTCTTTTACCAGACATTCAGTATCTAGGCTTGCTTCTGGTTTCTTAGTTAAGGGGGTGTGTGTCTGTTCTCGCTAGAGAATAGATATACAATCCCATAATCTTAGCTCGCACAATTTGAAGTGAATATGAACAGCTTTTGTGAAATTGATGGAATTTTGAGACTTCAGATTAGCTGAGGGTTTCCAAGGCCTTTTGGTTATCGTTGCTATGAATGACCATGAGGGCGTTCCCCGAACCCATTGAAGTGCAGTAGCTGTAGAAAACATCGATGACTGCATTTCCCAAAAGAGCGCCCACTTCGGCGCCTGATCCGATCCGGTCATCTATGGGAACAGTTAAAACTTCCTGCGTTTCTACTGTATATCCCAAAGCTTTCAGACATTTTGCGGCTTTGACGTTGTCTGTCGTGATCAAGAGGAATCTGCCTATTTCTTTATCCGCATAAGCATTCAGCGCTCTAAGATCTACAGCGGAATTTGCCAAGGTGCCCAGCACTCTGCCAAGAATCCCTGGCTCATTGGGGGTCGTCACATGCAGTTCTGTTTCGAGTTTAACGTCTTGCACTTTGTTCCTCCTATGGTCGCAGGCATTATACCAGAAATGGTTTTTAAAGAGAGTAAAAATCGTTGCCTTGTTTTTTCAAGGAGGGATAGCCTATAATGGAACACCAAATTCTAATCCGAGGCCTGCATATGGAACAAACACGCATTAAGGTCGCCATCCTGGATAACTCCCAAGATTCCGATGTATATACTCCTGTCGAGCATTGGAAAGCCTTCCTGCCGGTTCCCTGGCAAGCTTATAAAGCCACCGAGGGGCAATTTCCATCTAAAAATGATGGGATAACGCATGTGATCTTGACCGGTTCTGAGGCATCCATCATGGAGAGAGACCCTTGGGTGGATGAGGAGGTTGCCTTCATCCAAGATGCAGCTGCCTCGAAAATCCCCATGCTGGGTAGCTGCTACGGACATCAGCTTTTAGCCTTGGCCTTATTAGGCCCAGCCCATATTAAGAGATGTGAGGTTCCGGAGATGGGATGGCTGTCTATCAGCGTATCCCAACATGATCCCATGTTAGGTACCGATAAGGCGTTTTTTGCTTTTACCTTGCATTTCGATGATGTGTCAAATATGGATGAAGAATTTATGATATTGGGAGTTACCAAGCAGTGTCCCATCCATATCATGAAGCATCACACCCTTCCCATCTGGGGGATACAATCCCATCCCGAGATCGATATTTCCGCTGGAAAACAACTGCTCATGAATATGTTAACTGCGGATCCGGCACGTAAAGACCTCTACCAAAACGCCCTGCGCATGATTCCCCGGGACTCCGGGAAGATCGGTCCTTTTGTACGTCAGTATCTCCAGGCTGGTTCATAAAGGGTCTTGCTTTCCAATTACCTCGGGATATTTCCATTTTTTTGCTTGACAAAAGTCAGCATTTATAATTAATTAATACTACTGGGATGTATTCTATTTTCCGGTTTGATAAATTTATCTCCAAAGGAGGCGGCATGAAAACGAAGAAATTTCTCATCATGGTAGTCGGACTGTTGGTAATTCTTTCTCTCTCTTCTTGGGCAGAGACCACAAAGATTAAAGAGATCGGCCGATACACTCTGGTGCGTATCAAGGGAGAAGTTCCCACATCTGAAGTCATGAAAATGCTGGTGGATAGATATTCAGCGGATATCAAGTATGGATTTGATCTTGCAGGATATGGAGACCTTTTTCTGCCTTTTCTCGATCAATTAAAAGCAGAAAACTTTGAGGCAGATACCTGGGGCATCGGAGATACGGCCAAGTGGATGCTTTTCCGCTCCCGTGGCAAGACCAAGATCGTACAGGACATTGAATGGGCGGGTAAGGAACCGCTGCCGATTTTTACATTTACTGTCGTCAAAGATTACAAGCACTATGAATTCTTCATTCCCCGAGCCTGCGGCAATGTCTCTTTACGGAGCATCAAAGAGGTGATACCGGATGCCTCCTGCGACATCAAAGTTTCTCCAGTTAAGGCCAATGTGAATGATGCCATCTCTATAGATATGAGCGGATCGCAGAATGCACTGTCCATGGAGGTCGAGATTTTCGGTCCGGATGGAAGTAGAGTGGCGACCCAATCCTTGAATCCGGATTCTCCCAAATGGCAGACGAAATTTGCCACCCCGGGAGAATACACTTTCAAGGGCAAGGCCCTCAATGCCAAGGGGATACCCTCCACCAATGTCTGTGAAGCTAAGACCTACATCAACTTCCCTCCGGAGTGCAAGATATGGTCCTCATGCTTGCCTTGTGAAAACTATGTGGGAAGGCCGATCACTTTTGACGCCTCCAATTCCACAGATCCGGATGGAGAAGTCGTAAAGGTTGATTTTGAGATCAAAGATGAGACGGGGAATGTCATTGACACCTTCTCGGATACAACTAAGCCTTTCACTCTTGAAAAAGTCTTTGAAGCTCCTGGTGTGTTTACGATCACAGCTGTCGTAACAGATGATTTTGGAGCGATGTCTGAACCTTGTAAGATCGAAGGCCTAGAAGTTACACAGAAACGATTGTTTGGTGGTGTAAGCATCTTCCCAAAATGGGCCAGAGGCAGCCATGGTCCCTATGTGGGAGCTGAAGTCGGTATTTCCTACTTCCTTATTCCCCACAAGCTTGATATCGAAGCGGGCGTCGGTGGAGCCCTGGCCCTTAAAGGCGAGCCCTGGAAATCTATTGGGATGGGCGATGTTTTAGTCAACTACCATGCAGGTCCAGCCTTCTTTGGTGCGGGAGCCGGTTTCACGACTGCCGTCAAAGAAACCCGCGACGCTGATTTTGACCTCGTAGGCAATGTCGGATTCGATGTCTTCAATAACTGGAGTCAAGTCGGTTCGATCTTTTTCCGTGTGCGTTGGCCGGTGGGTGGCGAAAGAACTTTCGCAGATAATCACAAACTGATACTTGGATTCAGGCTGAGGTTTTAAGCACGCCTTAAGATAAGACATGCAAGGGCCGGGACGACATTTCCCGGCCCTTTTTTTTATAAGATAATGACTATCCCTAAGATCGCTCTGATCGGTGCTGACGGCCAACTGGGGACGGATCTGCACACGCTTTTGAAGGCAACGGCAGAGGTTACCCCTCTTTTCTATCCTGATTTTGATTTGACTCATCCCGAAGCCTCTAGA
>JAUWSR010000293.1 GCA_030609975.1 Acidobacteriota bacterium
ATATTTCCTCCTCCCATGAGGAAATTTAGCTTGAAGGATGTGAATATCATGAGAAAAATTTCAGGTGTGAGTCTTGCTGTTCTGCTGTTCCTGATACTCAGCCTATCGGTCTCAGCAGGCCATTCCAGCAACAAAGCCGAAGCGACGAATCCCGCCCGGGTTTTATCGGCCCTGGATACCCTGAGGCTGAACTCGGTGGCGAGCCCGCAGCTTTCTCCGGATGGCGAGTGTGTGCTTTTTACTTTTGCCCAGAAAGATATGCAGGACAAGGACTATAAAAGTTCTACACAGATATGGCGAGTTGGTGTGGATGGCAGCAGCCGCCAAGCGATGACGTATGCTGAGCAAAATTCGACGTCTCCTGCCTGGTTTCCCTCAGGAAAGCTATTTGCATTTCTGCGTTCTAGCGAACAGAAAAAGAGCTCCAGTGAGAACAACTCAAACAGTGGTGCCAAAACTCAGGTCTTTTTTATGCGTGTGGATGGGGGAGAGGCTTGGGCGGCGACATCTCACAATGAGAACATCCAATCCTTTGAGATATCCCGGGATGGGAAAAAACTTCTTTTTACAGCACGTGATGCCTTGACCAAAGAAGAAAAAGAGAAAGAAAAACGCAAGGATGACGCTGAGTTGGTCGATCAAGAATTCCGGCTGAGCCACCTTTGGATTTTCGATATCGCTGAAAAGAAAGCCCAACGTTTGACAGAGGGCGATTTTACCGTGAGTGATGCCCACTGGTCTCCGGATGGCAAAAAGATCGTCTATGTGACCCGCATTAATCCCAAAGTGGATGCCGGCCACACTGCGGATGTCTGGGTGGCGGATGTGGCGACCGCGTCCACACGCAAACTCTATGAAAACCCTGGCCCGGACACAAGCCCTCGTTGGTCTCCGGATGGAAAAACCATCGCTTTCGCCTCCAATGACTATCCGGACAGCAGCACGCTACACTCGGATCTCTACCTCATCCCTGCGGATGGGGGCCGGCCAAAGGTTTTGCTCGCGGATTTTGATCTCCCTTTTGGTTCCCCCATTTGGGCGCCCGACGGAAAGACCATCTATTGGAGCACCGGTAACAAAACCACGGTCGATCTGTTTGCCGTGGATATAAACACAGAAGACGTTCAACGTTTGGATACGCTCCGGGGTTCGAACCGTTCCTGGGAACTGTCCCAGGACGGCACTCGCTGGGTGTGGTCGCACACCGCTCCCAGTTGGCCCGGGGAATTGTACACGGCTGCATCGGACCTTAACGACCCTGTTCGCCTGACCGAGGCCAATCCCTGGCTTAAAGAAGAGCAGTATCAGCTAGCCCAAATGAAAGTCGTCAGTTGGAAAAATGGTGACGGTCAGACCATTGAAGGCGTATTGACCCTACCCGTGGGATATGAGGAAGGGAAAAAATATCCTTTTATCCTGCATCCTCATGGTGGTCCTAGTGGAGCGGTGACCACAGCCTTCTCCTCCACAAATCAGTTTCTGGCCGGAAACGGTTTTATGATCCTGCAGCCCAATTTCCGCGGCAGCTCCAACTACGGCCAGGAGTTTTTAAATGCCAACCGCAACCAGTGGGGATTCCGGGATTATGACGACTGCATGACCGGTGTGGATCACTGCATTGCTCAGGGTTGGGCGGATGCAGAGCGTATGATCTGCTACGGCTGGAGCTACGGCGGGTATATGAGCTTTTGGATCGTGACCCAGACCGACCGCTTCCAAGCGGTCTCCCCGGGTGCCGGCCTGCCCAATCTCTACAGCATGTACAGCACCACCGACATTCCCCGGTACTTGAAATGGTATTTTGGAACTCCCTGGGATAATCCTGAGGTCTATGAAAAACATTCGCCCATCCGCTATGTCAAACAGGTCAAAAGCCCTGTCCTGATCCTACACGGCGGCAGCGACGCCCGCGTGCCTTACACTCAGGCTGTGGAGTTTTATCAGGCTCTGAAGGATTTGGGCAAAGATGTGACCTTTGTGCGCTTTCCCCGGGAAGGCCATGGAATCCGCGAACCCTATCACCAGCTCTCCCGTCTACGCCACTACCTCCATTTCTTCTGTGAACACGTCGGGCTGGAACCGGTTACGGATAATGATCAAAAAGAATAGGCGCTCGCGTGCTGAACGTTAACCAGAGGTTATAGAATTGACGAGCATAAAACCATTTTCTGTGAAGTGTTTATCAAAGCCAAAAGCGACATTGATCTCATAGGCTTCCATGAGCTCAAAACTGAGACAGTCAACCAAGCTTAAATCTTGCTGACCCTGTAAAAGCAGCCTCTGAATTGAATTCGCATAAAACTCTCTATTGACCCAAAATATCTCTATCAGGGGGAGAATTTTTGTGTGAAGATCACGTATGGCATCGAGTCCTATCCTTCTTTGAAGAAGGGCTGTTGTCTCTACCAATACAAAAGAGCTTGTGTAAAGGATAGCTTTCTTCTGAGACAAATAGGTGAAGTTTGACCTGGCTGTAGAGTGCATGGAGTCACTCCTGACCAAAAATGCGAATAGTCCTGATGTATCTACAAATACCTTCATGATCCCAGGTCCTTCTCGAGATAACGATCATGTTTTAGTGAAATGTCTGTTTCAAGAGATTCATATTTTCCCAAAACAGTCTCAGCTATTCTAAACAGATCCGAACGATCTCGCTGTCCGGATGACAAATACAGATTGACAGCTTTCCTGATTATTGAAGCCACGGATTCGTGTTTCTCCAAGGAAAGCCGCCTGAGCTTTTCAGACTGTTCCTCCGTAAGCTGGATCTGAGTACGAACCATTTGAACCTCCGACTGAGCATGATGTAAATACTGTAATTATGATTACAGATATATTGTCTTTTGTCAATGGAGCCGATTCAAATAGATATGACGCTTTTGCACCTGATGAATTCTCAATATTCAGGCCAGTGAGCTTGTTGATCAGGGAGAATCTGTGCTATAATCAACGTCGCTTTATCTTGCCGGAGTGGCGAAATAGGCAGACGCGCTGGACTCAAAATCCAGTTCTCCTTAGGAGAGTGTGGGTTCGATTCCCTCCTCCGGCATTCCCTGGTATCTTTTCTAGGAGATATGTTGGACGCTCACCGAATACGAAAAGCCAAAAACATCTATGATAAGTCCAAATTTTATATCTTCCTGGAAGTGGAAAAGAGCCGCTGGCTGCAGATCGAAACTCTAAATGGTGTCACTCATGACTCGATCCACACGTATCTGCAGTCGGAAAATGAGACCGGAATCAAGATCGTCGGATTCACCGACCAGAATTTCCAGTGGGGGACCATTAAAGACTGGGATCATTCCGGGATCATTTTGGATTTAAACCAAAAAAACATCACAAATAGAACTGGAGGTTAACAATGGAATATCGTACTTTAGGTCGGACCGGGATACAGGTCTCATCGCTGTGCCTGGGAACGGATGCCTTTATGGACCCGTTGCCGGAAGAAATTTGCAAGCCAATCTTGAACCGGGCCCTTGAGGCCGGGATCAATCTTGTAGACACCGGAGACTCCTATGCCGAGGGGGAAGGCGAAGCCGTCATCGGCCGTATCCTCAAGGAGAACGGGATGCGTCAGTCGGTCATGTTAGCGACCAAGTGTGACCACGGCCAGCGCCGGCCCGGATTGACATTGGATGAGTTCGTCCCTGAATTGGGCGCGAATCAGAGCGGTCCCACCCGTTTGAATATGATCCGCGCGGTCGAACGGTCGTTGAAGCGGTTTCAGACCGACTATCTCGATCTTTATCAGATCCATCGACATGACCCCGAGGTACATATCGAGGAGACCCTGAGCGCCTTGACCGACCTGGTCCGCGCAGGGAAGATCCGCTATGTGGGTTGTTCTACGCATCCGGCTTGGGCTGTCATGGAAGCCATCATGACCAGCGAGCTCAAAGGTTATGTGCGGTATGTATGTGAGCAGCCTCCTTACAACCTTCTGGACCGCCGCATCGAGAACGAACTGATCCCGATGGCACAGGCTATGGGATTGGGTGTTCTGACTTGGTCACCGCTTGCCATGGGTGTTTTGGTCGGCGTTTACAGCCAAGCTGATAAGTATCCCAACGGATCGCGGGCGGCTCTACGCGGCGGTTTCTATGCGGACCGAGTGACCGAGAAAGGCATCGCAGTCGGAGATAAATTCGTGGAGCTGGCCAAACAGGCCGGACTCACTGCGGCGCAGTTGGGGATCCTGTGGGCGAAAGATCAGCCGGGAATCACCGCTCCTCTGATCGGCCCCGAGTCTGTCGAGCACCTCGAGGATTTGCTGCCTGTCATGCAGATG
>JAUWSR010000146.1 GCA_030609975.1 Acidobacteriota bacterium
CTGGCTTCCGGACAGGACAGCCCTCCCGTGCTAAAGGTCCTGACAAAAAAGCCGGTCCTTCCCTCCGAATCAGAGGTGACTGCCAATTTTAGATCCCGCTCAGCTAAGCTGCGAGCGGCGGAGAGGGTGTGATGGTTAGGCGAAAGTTTAAGAAGAAAGAGCTATTTATCGGCCTCTTCGCTCTTTTTTCCGTCATCCTGGTGGTCACTTTCTACATCTGGCACCAGGTAGAATCCGTCAGACTGGGATATGAGGTCAACCGCCAGGAAGCGGAGATCGCAGCCCTTAAAAAAGAGGTTAAAAACCTGGAGGTGAGCAAATCCAATTTACTTTCCCTGGATCGTGTAGAACAAATCTCTAAGCAAAAATTAGGGCTGCGAGCAGCCCAGGATGACCAAATCATCCGCCGCTCGTCACCGGCAAAGGATCAAAAGAGAATTCCCGGGGGTCGCCAATGAAGGACAAGCCGTCTAAAAGGATACACAAACGGACTCTGTTGTTCGGCTCAGGGCTGATTCTGTGGTTTGCCGTGCTGATCCTGCGTTTGGTACAGCTTCAGATCATTGAGCATCCAAAATACAAAAAAAGGGTCCTCAACCAGAAGCAAAACGAATCTATCATCACGCCGGAACGGGGAACCATATATGACCGCTCAGGCACGATCCTGGCACGCAGTATTCCTGCCACATCCATTGCTTTGAGACCGAAGGAAGGAGAGACTCAAGAAATTCTCTTTAAAAAAGTGAATAAACTGAGATCGGCCTTGGCGTTGGATTCAAAGGACATCCGGCGCATCCAATCCCAGATCAAAAGGGATGCCGGCTTTATCTGGCTGAAACGGAAGGTCAATCCTCAAACAGTGGAGCGAATCCAAGATCTCGCGATATCGGGGATCGCCTATGAGAAAGAACTTCAAAGATTTTATCCTCAGAAGAACCTGGTTTCACATATTGTGGGGAGGGTTAACATCGATGGTGTCGGTCAGAGCGGTATCGAGCGCAGCTACAATACGGTTCTGGGAGGCAAGCAAGGACGGCGCTTGAATTTCCGGGACGCCCGCATGCGAAATTTCGAATTTGAAATCCTAGAACGTCCAATCCCTGGTATGGATATCTATCTTTCCATCGATGAGACCATTCAGTACTTTGCCCTACGCGCGCTGGAAAAAGCCCGCAAAAAAACAAACGCCAACTGGGGAACGGTGATCGTCTCCCATCCCGCCACAGGTGAGATCTTGGCGATGGCCAATGTTCCGGGCTTCGATTCCAATGATAAAAACGTGAAGGCCGCCAGAGCGGATAACAACAAGGCCATCCATCACACCTTTGATCCGGGGTCCACTTTCAAGATCGTAACTGCGACCGCTGCTTTGGAGTCCGACCTATTCCGGATGACAGAAACCTTCGACTGCAGCCTGGGCTACCGTCAGCTTGGAGCCGCCAGAATCTGGGATCACAAAAAATTGGGCAGTTTATCCTTTTCCGAAATCTTCATCCACTCCTCCAACGTGGGTGTAACCTACATCGCCGACCGATTAGAGAAAGAATCCATATACCAAACCATCAGGGATTATGGATTCGGCCAGAAAACCGGAATCGACCTTCCCGCCGAATATAAGGGCATATTCCACCCTCCTGCCGACTGGTACAAATACACCCATAATTACCTCAGTGTAGGCTACGAGATCAATGTCACTGCTGTCCAGATGCTGCAGGCCTTGAATATCGTGGCCAACCGCGGGCGCCTGGTTCCTCTGCGGATGGTCAAAGACATCCCTCAAGCTCCAGAGGCCCTTCCCCAGTCAGAGATGGGTTCCCGCCGGATATTTCCAGAGCACATCATGGACCGCTTAGCCTCGATTCTCGAGCAGGTGGTTTTTGAAGGGACAGGGACTCAAGCCCAAGTCCCAGGCTATGCCGTGGCCGGCAAGACCGGCACGGCTCAAAAGCTCGATCCGGTCACCAAGACCTATTCTCATAAAGCCCACATGGCCTCTTTTATAGGATTTATCCCTTCAGATAATCCGCTCTTATCCCTTGTCGTGGTCGTGGATGATCCCCAAGGCATTTACTACGGCGGTGATGTGGCTGCCCCTATTTTCAAAGAGATCGTTGAACACTCCCTACGCTATCTGCAGGCAGACTCTCGGCGTAAGGATCTGCTGCCGCTGTTGACCGCGGATACCAGGAGGCAGGATCCATGAAGATCGAGAAGATCCTCGCAGGAGTGGAGCTCCTCTGTTTCCAGGGAGATCCCGACACCGAGATCTCCGGGATCGCCTACTCCTCCCTGAGCGTCAAGCCTGGCTACTTATTCGCAGCGCTTAAGGGAGTAAAGACCGACGGGCATCTCTTTATCGCTGATGCCATCAAAAAAGGCGCCAAGGCCATCTTGAGCGAGCAACCCAAGCCGGAAGATCTGGACACACATTGGATCCAGGTGTGCCGGGCCCGAGAAGCGCTGGCTTTCTGCGCAGCCAATTTTTATGGACATCCCTCCCAAAACCTGACGGTGATCGGAGTCACGGGCACCAAAGGTAAAACCACGATCACCTTCCTCATGGAAGGAATCTTGAAGGAAGCTGGATTTCAGCCCGGTGTTCTCGGCACGATCGATTACCGGGGACCGGGTCTGTACAGTCAGGCAGCCCGCACAACTCCAGAGGCTCCTGATATGCAGCGTATGCTCCGCACCCTGCTGGACGCCGGCGCAACCCACTGTGTGATGGAAATATCCTCCCATGCGCTTGACCTTAAACGACCTGTGGGAACGGATTTTAAGGTTGCCATCTTCACCAATTTGAGCGGAGAACACCTCGATTACCACCCCTCCATGGAGGCATATTTCGAAGCAAAAAAAAGACTTTTTTCACTTGGCCTAAAAAATATGGCGGTGATAAACGCTGACGATGAATGGGGGAAAAAGCTCATTTCCCAATTGACCATGGGCAAGATCACCTTTGGTCTGACACCAGCCTCCATGGTGTACACAGAAAATTACAATTTTACCGAGGAAGGGATCCAGTTAACCCTTAAATTTCCAGCAGGTCGTCTGACTCTGACCTCTCCTTTGCTGGGTAAACCCAACCTATACAACATCCTGGCAGCCGTATCTGCAGCCTTGACTCTGAATGTCCCTCTAAAGGCCATCAAAGCTGGGATCGCAGCAGTTAAAGGCATCCCCGGGCGGTTTGAAAGGGTCGGGAACGATCAGGGATATCACATCCTCGTCGACTATGCCCATTCCGATGACGCCCTGCGTAAACTCCTGGAAACCGCTAACGACCTGTGCCAGGCGCGAATCATCTTGGTTTTCGGAGCAGGTGGGGACCGAGACAGATCGAAGCGGCCCCGTATGGGAAAAGCCGCTGGAGAACTGGCGAATTGGAGCATTTTGACCTCGGACAATCCCCGCAGTGAGGATCCTTTGGCGATCATCGCGGAGGTTGAAGCCGGGATCAAACAGACCGGAACGGAAAACTACGAGATCGAACCGGATCGGAAAAAAGCTATCCTCAAGGCCCTACAGATGGGCAAGAAAGGTGATTACATCCTGGTAGCGGGTAAAGGCCATGAAGACTATCAGATTCTGGGAGACAACATCATATCGTTCGATGACCGTCTGGTCGTACAGGAATTATTGAAGAATCTGGAAGGGAAAGCCGAGTGATGGAATTGAGATTGGACGAGGTCGCCCAAAAAACCTCAGGAGAGATCTTGCAGGGTGAACCTTCCTGTTCCTTCCAAAATTACAATATCGATTCACGCAGCAGCAAACCGGGCGAGTTGTTTTTTGCCATAATCGCCCAGCGGGACGGGCACGATTTTGTTCCTGATGCGCTGGCCAGAGGTGCCGCCGGGGCGGTGATCTCCCGCCCACTCACCCTTGCCGATCCCAAGCCTGCTCTGCTGTTGGTGGAGGAAACCCTGGGCGCACTTCAGACTCTGGCTCACAAGGCACACCAAAAATTACAGGCCCGGATCATCGGAGTCACCGGTAGTGTAGGAAAAACTACAACCAAAGAATTCCTGTACAGCCTGTTATCCACGTCTTCCCCAACCTTCAAATCAAGCGGCAATTTCAACAACCACCTCGGCTTACCGCTGTCCCTGTTGCATCTTACTCCTCAGCACAAATGGGCAGTGCTGGAATACGGGATGAGCCATGCTGGAGAGATAACAGCCTTAACCCGAATCGCTGCTCCCGATATCGCTGTTTTAACCAATATCAAACCGGTCCATTTGGAGTTCTTCTCCAGTTTGTTTGAGATCGCTCTGGCCAAAAAAGAGATATTGGTGGGGATGAAACCGAATGGAGTTGCGGTGCTGAACGGCGATGATCCTCTGGTGAGGGAAATATCCCAAGATTATGAAGGCACGAAAATATACTTCGGGTTAGGCGAGAATTTCACTATAAGCGCACGAAATCTCCAGCCACAGGGCTGGGAAGGGATCACCTTCGATCTGGTCTATGGAGATCAAAGCGGACATATTGTACTGCCCTTCTTTAACCAGGTCTATCTCACCAATTTCTTAGCCGCTGCCGGAGCGGCCTGGGTATGCGGTATACCCTTGGAAAACATACAAACACAAGCTCAGGAACTCAAGGCTTTCGACAACAGGGGTCAAGTGCACTCTTTAGGCAATAGCATTAAGCTCATCGATGATTCCTACAACTCCAATCCAGCCGCTCTGAGTCAGGCTCTGGAAAGTTTGGCTAAGCTGCCTGGCGAACGAAAGGTCGTGGTATTGGGAGATATGTTGGAACTGGGAGCGCACGAAAAGGACTTTCATCAGCAGGCAGGAAAAGAGGTGGTGGAGTTGGGCTTAGACCTCCTGCTTACGGTCGGATCTCTGAGCCGTCATATCGCCACGGGCGCCCAAACCGCAGGAATGAAAACAGACAGGGTCTTATCCTTCTCCGACTCTGACGAGGCGTCAGGGGAGATATGGGCGCTGCTGGAAGAAGGAGACGTGGTCTTGGTCAAAGGCTCCCGAGGAGTCGGCATGGATAGGATCGTGAAAAAACTTTTGGAAAGAGGATAAAACAGTGCTGGCATGGCTTTTGGTATCACTCAAAGAATATGTAAGTATCTTTAATGTTTTCGGATATTACACAGTTCGGACCGCTCTGGCCGGGATCAGCGCCTTTGTGATCTGCATGCTGCTGGGTCAGGTGGTTATCAATTTGCTAAAAAAGCATCAGATCGGAGAAGAGATCCGGGATCTGGGTCCTAAGTCTCACTTCAAAAAGAAAGGCACTCCCTCCATGGGTGGGATCCTGATTTTAGGCTCGACCCTGCTCCCGACCATCCTGTGGGCGAATCTGAACGATACTTTCATCCAGATCGCAATGTTCACCATGGTCTCTTTTGGCCTCCTCGGATTTTGGGATGATTATCTGCAGATAAAAAAGAAAAAACCCCGTGGATTGGTAGCTCGCTACAAATTCGGCTTTCAGGTAATGCTCGCAGGTCTTATCGGCTTAGCCCTGGTATATATCGGCCGCATGGGTTCACTGGCAGAAGGCGATTTCACACTTCATTTGTCTTTGCCATTTTTTAAACAAGTCCTGCCTTATTTAGGGATATTTTATCTTCCCTGGATCATGCTTATCCTGGTTTCCTCTTCCAATGCCGTGAATATGGCGGATGGATTGGACGGATTGGCCATAGGATTAACCTTGATCAGCGTGGGAGCCTTTACTTTTATTTCTTATGTCGCCGGCAATGTGGAGTGGTCGGGATATTTGCAGATCCCTTATGTCGTTTCGGCGGCAGAGCTCACTATTTTTCTGGGAGCCATGTTCGGTGCCTGTCTTGGCTTTTTATGGTTCAACTGCCATCCCGCCCAGATTTTTATGGGGGACGTAGGAGCCCTGTCGCTGGGGGGAACTTTGGGAGTGGTAGCGATATTGATCAAGCAGGAGTTTTTGCTATTTTTGGTCGCTGGTGTTTTCATCCTGGAAACCCTATCGGTCTTGCTTCAGGTAGGATATTTTAAAATGACAGGAGGCAAGCGCATCTTTAAGATGGCACCTCTGCATCATCACTTTGAACTCAAAGGATGGTCTGAAGAAAAGATCGTAGTCCGTTTCTGGATCGCGGCCTTGGTCTTCGCCCTCTTCAGCCTGACAACTTTAAAGTTGAGATAAATGAACCTGTTTAAGAAAAAAGTCCTGGTTTTAGGTTTCGGCCTTACAGGGGAAGCTGTCTGCCGCTTCCTCATTGACCAGGCAGCCGAGGTCAAGGTCAGCGAAAAGCTGGCAGCCGAAAAGCTCGGGAAAGACCTCTCTCCCTGGAGGGAACATGGTGTGACCTTCGAAACTGGAGAGCACCAACTCAACTCCTTCTTGGAAACTGACCTTATTATCCCCAGCCCGGGCATCCCCTTCATACCGGAATTGCAAAAGGCCCGGGCTCGGGGAATCCCTATCCTATCTGAGATCGAACTGGCCTCCCGTTTTTTAAAAGGCAAGATCATCGGGGTTACCGGTTCCAACGGAAAATCTACAGTTGTGACTCTCATTCACAAAATTTTCAAGGAAGGAGGAGAACACGTTTTTTTAGCAGGGAATATAGGACAACCTCTGATCGGATTTGTCAAAGACAGCAGAGAGACAGACATCTACGCCACTGAGCTCAGCAGTTTTCAGTTGGCATTTACGAAAATGTTCAAGCCCTATGTTTCGATATTTTTAAATATCACTCCCGACCACCTCGATTGGCACCCTGATTTTGAAGATTACTTTTCAGCCAAGCAGCAAATCCTGGCTAACCAAGGTCCTCAAGAAATGGCTATTCTGAATCGGGACGATCCCGCTGTCTGGTCACTCCGGGATTCCGGTTCTTTTCAGACCTATGGTTTCAGCACTCAAGCCCAGATCGACAGGGGATGCTACCTCCGGGATGATTTGATCATCTTCAAACAAGATCAGGAAAAGGAGCTGATGTCCGTTAAAGATATCTCCCTGATAGGAAAACACAACCAGGAAAACGTGTTGGCGGCGGCCCTGACAGCCTGCCTCTATTCTCTCCCCACAGAGAGAATAGAGACCAGCATCAAGAGTTTCCAAGGGTTGGAACACCGCCTGGAAAAAGTGATGACCCTAAACGGGATCGATATCTACAACGACTCCAAAGCCACCAATGTAGACGCTGCCCTGAAATCGATCCAAAGTTTTGGCCGGCCGCTCGTGCTTATCCTGGGCGGGAAAGACAAAGGAGGAAATTTCCAGCTTTTAAGAGAGTCCGTTAAATCCCATGTAAGACATTTTGTGCTGGTTGGCGACGCACGGGAAAAGATTCGGCAAGCCTTAGAGGATACCGTACCCTATGACACAACTGATTCTTTCGAAGAAGCTGTCCGAACGGCCGTCTCCGCTGCAAAAGCGGGGGAGGTCGTACTGCTGGCTCCGGCATGTACAAGTTTCGACATGTTTAAAAGTTTCGGCCACAGGGGTCGTGTGTTTAAAGAGATCATATTTTCCTTAGCGGACGCAGACAAAAGGCAGGTAAGATAAAGATGGAGATCTATCGCAGAGGCGGCTTCGACATCCCTCTCTTCCTTATCACCCTCATTCTTATCGCCGCCGGCCTGGTCATGGTTTTCAGTTCTTCTGCATACCAGGCCATTGAGCTGCACAATAACTCCCTGCATTTTCTCATCCAGCAACTCATCGGAGCTGGAGTAGGTATCCTGATTATCCTTCTCATCATGTCATTCGAATTCCCTTTTTACCAAACTCCGGTTTTTGTCTATGGTCTGCTGGTCTTGACTATAGGAATGCTCGTCCTATGTCTGGTCATGCCGGCCATTGGGAACACCAACCGTTGGCTCCAGCTCTTTGGATTGAGGTTTCAACCCTCCGAACTTGCCAAAATCGCGCTGGTTCTCTTTTTGGCGTATTACCTGGATAAGAAAAAAGACAAACTCAGCGAGCTTCGTATCCTGATGGTACCGGCAGCCGTTCTGCTTATCTTTGCACTTTTGATCTTGAAAGAGCCCGATTATGGAACTGCGGTTTTGATCTTTCTCATCTGTTCCATGATGTTCTTTATCGCGGGAGTTCGTCTGAGAAATCTTGCCCTCTTGGGAACCCTGGCCTTGGGAGTATTTGCATTTTTTCTATATGCAGCCCCCTACCGTATGGCCCGGATCACAGCCTTTCTTTCTCCCGAAGGCAATATTGATGCCGGGGGATTTCAGGCCTATCAATCCAAGCTGGCGATAGGATCAGGGGGGCTATTGGGAGTCAGCATCGGACAGAGCACGCAGAAGATGTTTTTCCTGCCCTGCGCTCACACGGATTACATCTACGCTATCGTGGGTGAGGAGCTGGGTTTTCTGGGAGCTCTAGGAGTTTTATTGTTATTCGGGATCCTTATCTGGAGAGGTCTGGTCATCGCCAAAAGAGCGCCCAATCTTTTCAGCCAGATGACAGCCGCCGGCTTAACGCTGGGTCTCGGCACACAAGCCCTCTTGAATATCACAGTGGCCTTGGACCTCGGCCCTACCACAGGCTTTCCCCTACCCCTCTTCAGTTTCGGCCGCTCCTCATTGATAACAACACTAATTTCCATTGGGATCCTGCTTCACATTTCACAGAGAAAAAGCAGTCAAAGAAGATAATGAAAAACAAAAAGGTGATTATCTGCGGAGGAGGAACAGCAGGCCACCTCTATCCTGCTTTGGCTGTAGGAGATAAGCTCATTGAAAGAGAATCGAATTTGGAGATCACCTTTATAGGGAGCAGCCGACAGCTGGAAAAAAAGATCATGAAGCATCACCAGGTGAGATTTATTGCACTCCAGATCGAGGGTCTGCGGAAAAAGGGTTGGAAAGCGCTCAGATCGCTTGTCATACTGCCTTACGCATTCTTGAAATCGTTTGTCATCCTGCTGCGCCTTAGGCCCCAACTGGTTATCGGAGTGGGGGGATACAGCTCCGGACCTCTGGTGCTGTTAGCAGCCTGGATGCACCTCCCC
>JAUWSR010000311.1 GCA_030609975.1 Acidobacteriota bacterium
CCGTGATCATCTCCTCGCATATCACCGATGACATAGCCCGGATCGCAGATGTGATCGTCTTCCTGATCGAGGGAAAGATCGTCCTGCATGATGAAAAGGATGAGCTCCTGGCCCGCTGGAAAAGAATTCATTACCAGGACGGAGCTCTTCCCCAAGCGGTCGCAGAAAGCCTGAAAAGCCGTCAGGCTCAGATGTTCGGCAACTCCGGAGTCACCGATGACTTCCCTTCCCTGAAAGCGGAATTAGCCGCGGGTATCGCCCAAGAAACCATTAAGGTGGAAAATGTCAACCTGGATGATATCCTGATCGCATTTGTTAAAGGAGCCCAATGATGTGGAAAATATTTAAGAAGAATATGACCTTCCCTGGACTTTATCTGTTTTTCATTCTTGTTGTGCTTTCGGCGGTCGGTATCTTCCTAGGCGGTAAATTCAGCACTCCTTTTGCCATTATAAGCGGCATGGTTTTGATCATTTTTGTGCTAAGCGCTGTTTTTATCAATGAGCAATATGAGGAAAAACATAAAGGTTATACCTTCTTAGGTGTTTTCCCAGTCAAAAACAGCGAGATTTTGGCGGCCAAATTTCTACTACCCTTGACGGCTTGTTTAATTCTTACAGGGTTTTTGGTGGGAATGTTTTCACTTACCGATATACAAGCACAGGATTTAGTCACCGTACGCTCCTACCTGATGTTCATGGCCAGTTTTGCTCTACTTTTTGGAGGAGTTCTTTACATCGGGATCATGGCCTTAGGCTACACCAAGTTCATGGTTATCGTACTGACTTTTACCACAGCCCTCGGTTTAGTTCCTATGCTGATACTCAAATTTTACCGTAGCAGCATAGGTGATTTTATAGCAGGTTTTATAACCTGGATGCAGGGGCTCAACTGGCTGCTCATGGCTCCCCTGGTTCTATTGATGTATGCTGGATTGTACTGGCTGGCCGTTCAGGTCAAGTCCGCCCGTCCGGTATAAAAATTGGGGCCGTTCCGTTACCCAGCCCTCAACTTAAAAGGAACGGTCCCTTTTTTTTTATCCGATTTTGCAGGCGCCATCGGAGAATTTGAGCTCTTCGATGTTCTTGAGCGTATCAACGCCGTCCCGGCCGGCGACCCTATCCGTGATCGTGATGGAATCCTTGGTTCGATCGAGGGTGTAATCCTCTGCCGGTCCACTGTATTCTGCCGTATCCTCTCCCTCCCCACCATCCAGCGTATCATTGCCCTGACCTCCGGTCAGAGCGTTGGGGCCAGCATTCCCTGTGAGGACATTATCACGGGCATTACCAACAAGACCCGAGGGATTGGATCCAAGTAAAGTCACATCCTTCAAATGCTGGGATTTATACGTGTATACAAAATCGGGATTGAACTGGATAGACAAGGTACCTTCAAAATATTCGGGAAGCTCTGGTGTATAGGTCAAATAGGGATGGAAAAACTTCTGTACCAATTCGTTGCCTGGAGGATCAAGCTCCTGAAGCCTTTCCCGGCTGTTGGCAAAATAGCGGCCGAAATGCGTCATGCCCTCGGGAAGGTCTTCCGCAGTGATGGTGCGTCCTTCATATTTCTGGGGCTTTACCGCCCAGAGATCATAATAGTTGTCCAGCAGCACGCCCACATACTCATTGGGATGTTCCTCCGGTTCATCATCCGGCCAGGCTCTCCAGCCTTCTGCTGCAGCGGCATCATTGGCAGTGCGCATTTCTGCCAGCATCTCAGGCTGCGTCTGTTTAATGCCATTGTCATGAACCAGGTGCCAGATCTCTTCGAAAGAAGCATCCCGCGTGATGTGGCTCATGTAGTCATCGTCCCCTTCCGCCGGATTCTCATTGGCTCGCAGATCCTGAGAGTGCAGATCGACATAGCGGAGGTCTGTATTCCTGAAGGCTTCTTCAAGAGCTTCGGGTGTGTTGAAGAGCACCATGGTGGCATTGCGGTTTGCCATGGAATTGGCCACTGCTGTTTTATCGCTGCCATAGGCAGAGCCGGGAAAGTCTCTAATCAAGTGCTCCAGGACATTTCGGGCCTTTTTTATCTGATCCACAGTCCAGGCATCTTGAGCCAAAAAGTGGATCGGCTTGCCGTTGGGTGCGTAGGTCCGGGTGTATTTGACGAATATCTCACGGAGGACAGGGGCAATCTCCTCAGGCAGGTCCACCACCCCATCCGGTGATCCGGAGATGGAGATAGCACCAAGAGATTCCGCCACCTTAATGACCTTCTCGTCAGCTTCCTGTTCATTCTGAGTACAATATGGGGCTGCGATTATAATGCTGAAGAGTGACATCAATACGATAATTTTTCTCATAAAATCTCCTTGGGGACGAGCTTTCCCTTACTTGATCGGCTCGCCACCGGTCAGTTCTTTATAGGCGTTCAACACATCTTTCATGGCCTTTTTTGTTTCCTTATGAACAGGGACCTTGAGGTAACCTGTGGCGCCATTATACCTCAGCTTTACGGTCTTAGCCTGGCAGATCTTTTCCATCATGGCATACTCTTCCGGACTAGCCGCTATGTCATAGATCTCGGCAAGACCTTTGCTCATACTCCCTGTATCAGCTGTATTCCTCCGCGAGCGGCTCTCACGCATCTCGACCGTTTCGACGGTTCTGCGTGGTTTCAGAACAAATTCCTCATCATCTACTGTGAAAATGTATTCGTTTACGAAGATGTTATCCCTTCCGTAATAAATGATAACCATGCGCAAAAAAGTCTCTCCGCTCTCCATCCGTTTTCCGATATAGGGATAGATCTTAACCCCCCCTTGTGTCCCTTCCTTGTGTTTGTACCAGGTGATCCCGTTCTTCTCATCCACGATGGGTTTCAGGTTGTACTTCTTCTCAAATTTTTTGTCCGCCGCCAAGGGAGAAGCAAAAACGATGAATAACAACAGGCATACCCAAAATCTTTTCATATCTACACTCCAGTAAATCTCAGGATATTTTTGCTCCGATCAAACTGAACTCGCAGATCAAAGCGTAAAAAAAAAGGGGGAGGACGATGTCCTCCCCCTGAACAATCTACGTGTTCTGCTAGTGCGTATTAGAACTCGAGATGCAGTCCAAACCTATAGGTTCTGGGACCAACAATCCCCCGCGGGAATCCGAAGGGATCACGTCCGGGTTCGATCCGGGTTTCGACACTACGTACTGTGTCGGAGTTAAAGACATTAAACATGTCCATGATAAATCCGACCCTCATTCGGTCTCCCCAAGTAAAGAATTTTTCCAGGCGGATATCCAAGTTCGCTACCTCGGGATATCTGAACGAACCTTTCTCTTCACCGTAAACGCGCAGGCGTCCTGCGAAAAGTCCCACAGAATCGGGATCGATGTCCGAGGGAACTCTGAAATTCCGGTTGTAGGTCCGGCTGCTTGTGTAGCTGAAGTAAGCGCCGAAAGTGATCTCGAAAGGCAGCACGTACGAACCCATCAGCTTCAAGATGTGAGGGTGGTCCCGAGTGAGCGTGCCTTCAGCATTATAGGAATGGTTAGGGTTCAGGAAAAGAACCGACGATCCCAAACTAGATGTGCGGTTGTCCTCGTATTCACCCCAGGAATTGTCGTCCGATCCTTCAGCCAGGCTGTAGGTATAGGCTGCATGGAACTGCCATCTGTTGGAGAATCTCTTGCGGAATGTCAACTCGAGGCCCTGGTACTTCCGGGTAGGCGTATAGGGGACGATA
>JAUWSR010000033.1 GCA_030609975.1 Acidobacteriota bacterium
CGAGTTGATCTCACTGCATCTATTTCGTTATGTCGGGTCTCGCAGTAGTAAACTACAGCTTCGCCCTCCATGCCTCATATCTGCAGCAACCTCAACTCGTGAATAATCCAGGCTAATTCCTTTGAAAACAAAACCTGAGTATAAAAGTTGGCATTTTTTACACTTCGGGCAAGCCGATCTGACGACATGTGTTTAATTCAATTGTCATCGCGAGTAGAGCGTGGCGATCTCAACCCGTGAATAATCCAGGAAAGTACGTTTGTGATGTTCTTCAAGCACGGCCGGCGGAGGGTTCTACATAAGCAGGGGAGCGAAGACCAGACTGACAATCGCCATCAATTTGATGAGGATATTCATAGACGGGCCGGATGTGTCCTTCAGGGGATCTCCGACCGTATCCCCAATCACGGAAGCCGCGTGAGCAGCGGTTCCCTTTCCTCCCAGGTTTCCTTCCTCGATCCATTTTTTAGCATTATCCCAACTGGCGCCTGCGTTGGCCATGAAGATAGCGAGAAGCACACCAGAGGCGGTTGCCCCGGCGAGAAAGCCACCAAGTGCTTCAGCCCCGATGAAGAATCCAACCAAAAGAGGCATTACCACCGCACTCAATCCTGGCAGGATCATCTCATTAAGGGCGCTCTTGGTTACGATATCGATGCAGCGGTCTGAATCCGGCTTGGCGGTACCTTCCATGAGGCCTTTGATCGTACTGAATTGTCGGCGTATCTCGGTGACCATTTTATCAGCGGCGCGCCCGACAGCTTTTAAGGTAAGCGCAGCGATAGCAAAAGGCATGAGCGCTCCGATCAAAAGTCCTACGACCGTTTTGACATTGATCAGGTTGATGCTTTCCAGGTTGGCTGTCTTCTGGAAGGCGGAGAAAAGAGCCAACGCCGTCAGAGCGGCTGACCCGATCGCGAAGCCCTTTCCGATTGCAGCCGTGGTGTTCCCACAGGAATCCAACTTATCGGTGATCTTTCGGACTTCACCTCCTGCACGGGACATTTCGGCGATGCCTCCGGCATTGTCAGCGATCGGTCCGTATGAATCCGTGGTCATAACGATCCCGATGGTCGCCAGCATCCCTACCGCGGAAAGGGCGATGCCGTAGAGCCCAGCCATCTTGAAGGAGATGAATATACTGGCTGATAAGGTGAGCACCGGCAGAATCGTGCTTTCGAACCCGATGGCAAGCCCCATAATGATAAGTGGGGCACTCCCTGTTTCTGCGGTTTTTGCCAAAGACTTAATAGGGGGACCGGCCGTAAAGTACTCGCTTTCCAGCCCGATCAGGACACCCGCGATCGTACCGCACAGTACAGCCCAAAAAATGTTGGAATTTCCGATCACCAGCTTAATGATATAAAAGGCTCCAGCCAGAAAGATAAATCCGGCAATATAAGTGGAGTTGCGTAATGCGGATTGGGGATTGAAGTTTTTAAGAAACTTAATCGAAAAGACACCAAGGAGGGAACATACAAGTCCGAATGTTATCAGGATCAGGGGAAGAGACATATAATTTATGGCAGGTACCATGGTTGCGCCCAAAGCCATAGCAGCGATGACTGATCCTACATAGGATTCAAAAAGGTCAGCTCCCATTCCTGCGGTATCGCCAACATTGTCTCCGACATTATCGGCAATGACTCCGGGATTGCGGGGGTCGTCTTCAGGAATGCCGGCTTCGATTTTGCCGACAAGGTCAGCGCCCACGTCTGCACTTTTAGTATAAATTCCGCCTCCGAGTCTCGCAAAAAGGGCCACGGAACTGGCTCCCATAGCAAAACCATTGATGATGACAGGATCTTTGGTGAAGTAGTAGATCACGCCGATGCCTATCACTCCTAAAGAAGCCACCGACATTCCCATGACCGCTCCACCTTGAAACGCAAGGGACAAGGCTTCAGGCAATCCTCCGGATTTAGCCGCTTGAGTCGTGCGAACGGCGGAGCGCGTAGATGCCTTCATCCCGATATAACCAGCCAGCATGGAACAGAAAGCCCCGGTCAAAAAAGCCAAGCTGGTGTTTATTGAAAAAAGCTTCCAGAGTACAAAAAACACAACCACAACAAAAATGGAGATAAAACTGTATTCTCGTCGTAAAAAAACCATGGCTCCTGAATGGATCGCCTCAGCGATCTCCTGCATAGTCTCGTTCCCGCTGGGGTATCTTTTTATAATAAAATACAGGGACAGAGCGAACATCAAGCCTAAAAAACCAAAGATGGAAGCGTAGGGGAGCAACTCGATTAAAATCATATCTTATATCCTAAATACTACCAATGAATTCAGAATCATATACCACAAAAGCGGGGCGATTTCAATCGGGAGCTCTCCCCTTGAGGGAGTAGGGGCCGGATCCTGTGATATGTACCCTGATGAATTTTCCTTCACATTCTTGACCTGAGGAAAAATTGACCACTTGATGGGCATAGTTGCGTCCGGAGTATACTTGGGGATCCTTTTTGCTTTTGCCGTGACAGAGGACGTCGTAGATCTTACCCACCTTGGCTTGGTTCATCTCACTCTGAAGCTTTTTCTGTAGGTCCTGCACACGCTGAAGGCGCTCTTTCTTGATTTCCAGAGGGATGGAACCCTCCATGCGGGAGGCGGCGGTTAGGGGGCGAGCAGAATAGCGGAAGGAAAAGATGTTTGTGTAGCGAACCTGTTCCAGAACGTCCAACGTTTGTTGGAAGTCCGCTTCGGTTTCGCCCGGGAATCCGACGATGATGTCGGTGCTGAGCGCGATGTCGGGCATCGCGTCTTTCAGATGGGAGATGACGGCCATGTACTCTTTCCGAGAGTAGCCGCGATTCATGCGCTTCAGCACAGCTTCGGAACCTGCCTGTATGGGAAGATGGAGCTGATGGCAGATGGATTTTGCTTGTTGCATGGTATGTATTAGCTGTGGATCGATATTTTTTGGATGGGAGGTTATGAATCGGATCCAAACCAAATCCTGTACTTGGTCCACCGCTTCTAAAAGAGCAGAAAAACCTGTGCCGGTTTCTGGATCGCGGTAGGAATTAACATTCTGTCCCAGGAGTTGGACTTCAAGATACCCCATCGATGCCAGGTTTTCAGCTTCGGATAGGATATTTTGGGCCGGCCGAAATTTTTCGCGTCCCCGGGTGAATGGGACAACACAATAGGAACAGAAATTATTGCATCCCTCCATGACGGTGATATAGCCGCTTACAGCTGTTGTTCTTTGGATTTCTGGGATCTCATGCCAGTCTCGATACCACTGGGTGGCAATAAACTTTTCTTGGAAATGAGATTTAAGCATCTCCGGCAATTTCCAGTAGTTATCCGGCCCTATCACAAAATCCACACAGGGTTTTTTCTCGAGGATGTCGCTGCGATAGAGCTGCGCCACACAGCCTGCTACTCCGATCAAATATTCCTTGTCTTTTTTGAATTTTGAGAGGCGGCCAAGCAGAGAATATAGTTTTTCAACCGACTTTTCCCGTACCGCGCAGGTGTTGATCACCACGAGGTTGCTCTCATCTGGGGCCGTCACAGGTCTTGCTCCCGCTGCAGACAGAATTCCTGCAATGTGCTCGGAATCGTTCTCATTCATCTGGCAACCAAAGGTCTGAATGAAGAATTTTATTCCGGTAAGATCGGGTTGCGTCATTTTACTTGCGGAAAATGAGGATATTGCTAACCTAACAGCTCCTCCAACAAGGTGGCTGCTGATTTTACGAGTTCGGGACAGAGGCTCTCAAAGAGGCCGTCCTCAGCTGCTTGATCATGGCCTTCGGGGGTGCTTAAGTCATGACCCAGAAGTTCTTTACAGACGATCGAGCCGTGGGCTGTCTGGAATCGACGGATAAATTCATGCATGAGTTCGTAGGTTGTTTCTTTAGCGACCGTATCATCAGGCCGAGTCCTGCCATATTTAAGGCCTATAACCAGAAAAGCTCCGGCTGCGGCGCCACAGGTTTCACCCCTCTGAGCGATTCCGCCTCCAAAGGGCTGAGCGATCTTTAAGGCTAACTCTTTTTTTAGGCCGAGAGATTCGCTGAAGGCTGAGAACACAGCCTGCGAGCAGCTGAACCCGCTGCGGAAGAGTTTAACGGAGTCATGGATTCGTTCATTCATAATGTCTATCCTTTACCTGAATTTCTTTCCAGCATTTCCTTGGCGGTCTGCCGTGTTGTTTCCGTGATAAGGCTTCCACCCAGCAGGCGGGCGATCTCACCGATGCGTTCTTCCTGGGAAAGTTCTTTTATAGTTGTGAAGGTCCGATCTTTGACGAAACTTTTTTCGATATGATAATGATGTTGAGCGAATGAAGCAATCTGAGGCAAGTGTGTAATGCATATCACTTGGTTTTTTTCTGAAAGAAAGCCAAGTTTATGGGCTACGAACTCCGCGGTTTTTCCTCCAATACCAGCATCGATCTCATCAAAGATCAATGTTTTATCTATGACTGTATCTTTGCCGATGGATTTCAAGGCCAACATAAAACGGGACAGTTCGCCTCCAGATGCAATGCGTCTCAGGGGTTTGAGATCTTCTCCAGGATTAGGGCTGAGAAGAAACTCTACATCTTCTGTGCCATTGTCACGAAAATTATCTGATTTGTCCGGATCAAGAGGGTGGGATGTGAGCGCGATCTGGAAACGTGCTTTTTTCATGCCCAGAAGCGAGAGCTCTTTCTCCAGAGTTTTTTCCAACTTTCCGGCCGCTTTTTCTCTTCTAGACCTCAGGGAAGCCGCGTTATTTTTATAAACCGCTATCTGCTTATCGAGTTCCTGCCGGAGTTGATTCAATCTATCCTGGCTGAGATCGAGTTCTGAGTATTCAGTTTTGGTTTTTTCATAATGATTGATGACATCTGCCACACTGCCGCCATATTTTCTTTTCAGGTTTTCGATCAGGCTCAGTCGGGCTTCAATCGTCTCCAGTCTTTCCGGCGATCCGGTCTGCTGCTCTTTGAGTTTCATGAGATCATCGGCAAGTTCTTGTGTGGTTATGCTGAACTGGTTGATCTCATCACCTACATTTTTGAAATCATCCACATAGTCTGCGAGTTGTTCAACGATCTTTTGGAGTTGGCTCAGTTGAGAAGACAGTGAAAGTTCATTGTTATAAGTGAGATCGGAGGCTTCATCGATCCAACGTTTTATCTGCGCTGCATTATTTAAGATCTTACGTTCCTGTCGCAGCTCGTCCTCTTCACCCGGAACAAGCTGAGCTTTCTCGATCTCATCGATCTGGTAGACGAGAAATTCCAGCCTGAGCGCCCTCTCCCGGGTATCCATTAACAGAGTGTTCTTTGTTCGGAAGAGCTGACGGACCGATCGTGCTGTCTGGCGGATGTTTTTCCTCAGGGGAAGTGTTCCGCCATAGTGATCAAGATAATCCAATTGATTCTCCGCGGATCGTAGAAACACATGGTCATTCTGGCCGTAAATATCCACCAACTGCAGTTGATTTTCCTTTACAATTTTTAAGGGCACAAGAGTGCCATCTATATAGGATTTTCCAGTTCCTTGAGCCAATATCGAGCGCTGAACGCAAAGATCCTCATCAGACTTGGTTTCCAGAAGGTCTTTTTGTCGGGGGCGTTGGAAGATAGCTTCGATAGATGTCTTTTTTTTGCCGGTTCGGATCACATCGGACGATCCTTTTTCTCCCAGGACCAGCCTAATGCTCTCGATCAGGATCGATTTTCCTGCCCCGGTTTCCCCGGTGAGAACAGAAAAGCCCGGCCTCAGCTCCACCTCGAGTTCTTCGATAGTCGCCAGGTCAGTGATGCGAAGAGATTTTATCATCCCTGTTCTGTTTGAATCATATTTTCGGTTCTTTATATTATTTGATTTTTATGGGCACCAAAGCGGTCTGCATGTTGATCCGACCGTACCCGATAAAATCATCAACACCGGCCAGTTCATCAGCATTCACATCATCCGCGGTGTAACGCAGGATATTCATAACATCATCCGGAGTGAGCCAAGGTTTATCACTGATGATCAAGGCCGCCATACCGGCGGCATGGGGACAAGAAAAAGAGGTCCCTTCACCTACGGCATAAGGGATAGCTCCCGGGCCAAAATACCAGGTGGGAACGCAACTTATGACCAGCACTCCGGGCGCAGCAACATCCACTTCCGGTCCGTGGTTAGACCATTCCGGTCGGATGTCATCGTAATCCGTCGCGGCCACAGCCAGGACATATGCGTCATAAGCGGCCGGGTAGAGAACGGCTTCGGAGTCATTTCCCGCTGAAGCTACAACCGGGATGCCTCGAAAATAGGCCTCTCTAACCGCGTCTTCCAGCGCCTCACTGGGAACGGAACCTCCCAGGCTTAGGTTGATGATATCTGCTCCGTTATCAATGGCGTATTCGATGCCTTTAATGACCCAGCTGTAGGAGCCTTCACCATCCTCCGCCATGGATTTAATAGGAAGGATGTTGCAGTTCCAGGCCACGCCGGCGATTCCGATTCCGTTGTCTGTTTCGGCCGCTGCCAGTCCGGCCACAAAAGTTCCATGTCCGTTGTCATCCGTGGCATTGCCGTCATCATTTACAAAATCCCAGCCGGTGGAAACGATCTTGTTCATGAGGTCGGGATGCAGCATATCCACTCCGGTGTCGATAACTGCGATCACTGTCTCAGGGCTTCCCTTGGTTTCTTCCCATGCTGCGGTGGCATGGATATCGGCCCGTTCTTCCCCAGTGGGGCTTCCGGGAACCGGGAGCTCTTGCCCGGTATTGTAGAGGGCCCACTGATCAGGGAAGAAAGTATCATTTGGAGTAACGGCAATTCGAGCGATGTAGTCAGGCTCCACGAATTCGACTGCAGAATTCTGCTTCAGACTGTAAATCATTTCTTCCACCGTGGCATCATCTGCAATCTGGAGGACATAGGTGTTCCCAATGAGTTTATCCAGTTCCCCGGTCTTGTAGGCTGAGAGAGTGGCCCGTATACTTTGTAAAGACATGGCAGGCTTAAATTTTACCAGAACATGATCTTGCGCATAGTCCAGGTTTTTCGCGGATGTCCTCTGAAAATTTCCCATAGCCAGTCGCTGGGGAAGGAGGGAACGTTGGCCTGACTCTTTGCCATACCTTGTCTGCTGTTTGAAGTTCAAACCAAGGATGATCACCAAGCTCAGCCCCACTATCGTCAAGAAACGTTGTGTTTTCATGCTTACCTCCGCCATGCCGCTAGAATGTGAACCAAACCCCGGCCGCAAAGCCAAAATCTATTCCATCGGAATGGGGTAAAATATTGAATTCCCCGGTTAAGCGAGCCCTTTCTGAGAGTTCGAAAATCGATCCGAGCGTGGCGTTGAATTTGCCGCGCGAGGATAGCTTTCGTTCTTGGGATCCTGTTAAACTTTGGATGCTTTGCACAATATCGTATTTACCCCAAAGATTATCATAGGCTAGAAATATATAGGGAAGTAGACTTCGCATCCCCACGTAGGTACCCGTTAATCCTGCTTGCAGTCGGTTCCATTTTGGCTTACCCGCCACACTGCCTTCCACATTCAAACCCGGAACTCCCCAGCTTTTTTCACTCCCAGAATAATAGACGTATTGGGCCTTGCCGCCTATCTCAAAATCTCCGGTTTCGAACATGAAAATTTCCAGTTCTCCTCCTATCAGCAGCCCTCCTAAACTGCCCACCTCCATTTCTACTGAGAGGGGCAGCTCCCTAAACGTTGTGGCACCAAAATCGGAGCTTGTATATCCGATAATCCCTCGGATGTAAAACCGGTTATTGATATCGATCTCGGGAAGGAAGGTGAATAGTAAGGATTTCAGTGTCGATATATCCTGAGTGATTTCATCCCAGACAATAGTCCGCTTGAAATACTCAAACTCTGCCCCGGCAGAGAATCGTATGTCACTTATGAGTCCCTGTTCTTCGTTCTGTCCCCACATGGGCGAATTGAGCGCAAATATAAAGAGTAGCAGCGGGATGATAAACTTCGCTCTGTTCATGGTACCTCCTAATCCTTTTTGTCTTGGGATTTCTCGATTTCATCCATAATTTTCACAGCCTTGTGTGCATATTTACTTTTGGGATAGTCAGAAATGAGCTTACGGAAGTAAGGAACGCTTTCTTCCACCAGAGTTGATTTATAATAAGAGTCAGCTAGAAGAAAATACACTTTGTCCATGCGCAGGTAATTGGGATACTCGGTCAATATCTCTGTCAGGCGGCTGATGCTGGCACGATAGGCTCGGCGTTTATAGTATAGCTCGGCGATGGATATAGAGTGTTCGGCCAGTTGTTCTTCGCATTCCTGGATCTTTTCTCGGGCTTGTTCAGCTTCTTCACTCAGTGGATATTTATTGATAACGATCCGGAGCTCGGCAAGTGCCTGATGGGTTTTGCTTTGGTCCCTACCCGGCTTAAGGATTTTTTTGTAATAGGTCAATCCGATCTGATATTGTGCATAAGCGGCTGAGGGACTATACGGATAGAGCTGGATGAACTCACGGTATTCAGAGGCGGCGATGATCATGCTGCCTTCGTCTCGCTGGCGGAAGTAGGAATCGGCGATCGATAATTTTGCTCTCTGGGCATAGAAGCTTTTTGGAAAAGTATCGATGATTTGACGTAAATAAAGACGGCCCTTTTCCGGATCCTTCTTTATGTGCTCTTCTCCCAACTGGAAAAGTTCTTCATCTGAGGATCCCTCGGGTACGAATTCAGCTTGCTTGCTTTTGCTGCAGCCTGTTATCAATCCCAGGATGAGGACACAGGCAAGTGTTATCACTATGATTTGTTTCATTTATATATTCCTAAAACTGCATTGAATCTTATTTAGCCTGACTTATTCATAAAATATGTCGATATAGACCGTAAAGAAAATGATATCAGATTATTGCGGTAATTTTAAGTGGGAGTATTCTTAACGATGAGGTTCCGATGTCATTTTTAGTTTTAAACGACATTTTTTTACCCTTCGGGCGAGCTGATTTCACCGTATCTTCTTCGTTGCAAAGGATTCGCGGTGGCATACCACAGCTTCATCCTTTGCGCCTTGAATCTACGGCAATCTCAACTCGTGAATAAGCCAGGTTAGGCATAGAGCGCTTTGATCCAGCGCCATTCTTCATTTAGCCCTTCTTCCACCGGGACGTTTGGGGAATATCCTAGCTCTAGCTGTGCCTTCTCAATACTGGCAAAGGTGTGAGGGACATCTCCTTTCTGTGTGGTTTCTCTGTCGATAATCGGTCTTTTGCCCGAGATTTTTTCTAAGATCGGGAAAATAGTATTGAGTTTTTTTCGGTTACCCCCTCCTAGGTTATAGACCTCTCCCAACTTGCCTCTTTTGCAAGCGGCCAAAATTCCGCTGATGATGTCATCGATGTATGTGAAATCTCGTGTTTGAGTCCCATCACCGTAGACCGAAATAGAAGCTCCTTCAAGTTGGGCCTTCAGGAATTTATGAAATGCCATATCCGGGCGCTGCCCAGGTCCATACACTGTAAAAAAACGCAGAGAAACAGTAGGAACTCCGTAGTTTTGAAAGTAGAGTCCACAGAGATGCTCTGCAGCCAGCTTGCTGACACCGTAAGGCGAATAGGGATGGAGCGGACTTGATTCCCGCATGGGCAGCTCCGGGCAAGTCCCATAGACTGAAGAGGACGAAGCATAGATGAACTTGTGGAGCGGAATTTCCCGGGACGCTTCCAAGAGTCGCTGGGAAGCATCGATATTGTTGCGTGTATATATGGAAAAATGTACTCCCCAACTGGCTCGTACTCCTGCTTGCGCCGCGAGATGAAAAACGGTGTCCGTCGAAGCCATCAAAGGAGAAAGTTCAATCCCGTTGATATCTTGATCTATGAATTGGAAACGGTTGTGAGATAACAGAGGCCTGAGGTTACCTTCTTTTATCTCCCTGGCATAGTAATCGGTGAAACAGTCGATTCCAACGACGTCTTCCCCTTCCTCTAATAGTCGGCGGCACAGGTGGGACCCGATAAAGCCAGCCGCTCCGGTTACCAGACATTTCATGAGGAATCCGCTTCTTTTAAAAGTTCTTTCATTTTTTTGACCATGTCCAGAGGTTCTGGAGACTTGAAGATACCTGATCCAACCACCAGGATATCTGCTCCGGCCAAAGCGATTTCCTGCAGGTTGTCATACTTGATTCCCCCGTCAACCTCGATCAAGATCTCCAGTTTTTGACCTTTGATCCAGTTTTTTAGATTGCTGATCTTAGCAAGAGTTGTGTCAACGAATTTCTGCGCACCCCAACCTGGATTGACGGTCATGATCAGTACATAATCCAGCTCGCGGATGATGTCATTCATCAGATGAATGGGGGTGGCGGGATTAAGAGCGATGCCGGCTTTGCAGCCCAGTTCTTTGATCTGAGTGATGTCCTTGTGGATATGAGCAGTGGCTTCGAGGTGGATCGATATCCAATCGGCGCCGGCCTCTTGGAACATGGGAACGAATTGCCTGGGATGCTCAACCATGAGATGTACATCCAAAGGCAAAGCGGTTTTTTGTTTTAGCGAAGCGACGAGCTGAGGGCCAAAGGTCAGGTTGGGAACAAAATGTCCATCCATGATATCCACATGGAGAAAATCAGCCCCGCCTTCTTCGATTGTTTTCACGGCTTCTTCGATCCGAGTGAAATCTGCAGAAAGTATGGACGGTGCTAGATACGCCATTATTTACTGACCTCCAGAGTGATATTGTTCCGTTTAAGGATGGGATTGCCCTGTTGTGGGAACTGATTGATGATGATGCCGGAATCGAGCCCCGGATAATAAGCGCGGGATGTATCTCCAACTCTAAAGCCTGCTTTTTGGAGTTGCGGAATCGCCACAGCAGCGTACTTTCCTAAAAGATCGGGCATTAAATATTTTTCTTCTTCTTCTCCCTCGCTTACCAAGAGATTGAGCGGAGTATTGATAGGGACTTCCTGTTCAGGAAGGGGATACTGACCAAAAATACGTCCCGCTGAGTACTTAATGGTGTGCACATGCGATATTCTGCCGAGACGAAGGCGGTATCCCTGGAGATCAGGCAGGATGGCTTGTTGAGATCGTCCGATCAATCGCGGGACGATAACTTTTTCTTTGCCTGCGCTTAATGTGACTTTGACAACTGTATAAAGCCGGAGCCGTGATTCCGGCGCCGGATCCTGCGATATGATGAGCCCCTTTTCATATCGATTGTGGAGGGCAACCCCGCTTTGAACAAGCGAGAGTTTCTGTGCTTCGACTTCTTCCTTGGCCTCTTCTAAGGTCATCCCGGAAAGGTTGGGTAGTGTTGCCATCTCGCCGCTCTTTGTGACTTGATACGTTACTAGAGCCGAGAGAAAAAAAAGGTTGAGAAGCAGCAAAAAAATCAGCAGGATATTATAAAGCTTTTTGAGCATTATGCATGTCTAAGTCTATACAGAAATTCCTCTTTATTAATACCATAGTTTTATAACCAAGTAAACCGCCATCCAATCCTCCTCCCAATAAGGAATTTGGACTATTCTTCATGCCGCTCTGAAAGACACAGGGACTCTCTATTAAAATTATGTGCTATCAAAATGATCTTGATGGTACTTGATGGCAATAGATATACACATTCTTTTCATGACGGTTGCTGTTACAAACAGTTTTTTCTATAATAAACGCTTGTAAATAAGGAGATTGTTATGTCGAAGATATCTGACTTTCGAAGTGACACCATCACGAAACCCACCCCGGAGATGCGGCAAGCCATGGCTGAGGCCGTTGTCGGTGACGATGTCCTAGGCGATGATCCTACGGTTCAAGAATTGGAGCGATTGGCGGCCAAGACCATGGGGAAAGAGGCTGGACTGTATGTACCGACCGGTACCATGGGAAATGCCATCGCGGTCAAAGGTTGGACACAGGAATTGGATGAGGTGATCGTCGAAGCCCGGTCACACATATATAACATGGAGTCAACCCATATGACCTTTATCGCTCGGGTCAATCCCCGGCCGTTGCCTTCATTCAGGGGGGCGATGGATCCTGAAGAGGTCAAACGGAATATCAAAGAGGCCTCGGTGCATCATCCCCGGACATCTCTTATTTGTGTGGAGAATACCCATAACAATTGGAGCGGCGCGATCGTTCCTCTGGAAAACCTCCAAAATATCCGAGGTCTCGCTGATCAACGGGGCCTCAAGATTCACTTCGATGGGGCCCGGATTTTTAATGCCAGCGTTGCTTCCGGAGTACCCGTCATGGAGTATGCGGCAGTTGCTGATTCGCTTATGTTCTGCCTTTCCAAGGGGCTGTCCGCCCCGATCGGATCTATGCTGGTTGGGCCTCAGAGTTTCATCGACCATGGCAGGAGACTGCGTAAGGCCCTTGGAGGGGGAATGCGTCAAGTGGGCGTGCTGGCGGCAGCAGGTTTGCTAGCCATGACTAAGATGGTCGACAGGCTGGCCGATGATCACGTCAGAGCCAAACGTCTGGCTCGAGCCCTGTCTGAATTTCCCGAGATAGATCTGGACCCGGAACTAGTCGACACCGATATAGTCATCTTTGGATTCCATCACCCAAGGCTATCAGTCACCGATTTTCTAGCCAGGCTGAAAGAAAAGGGTATCCTGGCGTTGCCTGTCCCCCAGGGGATTCGTTTTGTAACCAGCAAAGAAGTCGATGATTCAGATGTTGACCACGCCATCCAATCCTTCCAGCAGATCCTATCTGAAGCCTCTTAACGGGGTCTTCCATCCTTGCTATTGGTAAAGAGTATTGGGTGTGTATATCTATTCTCTAACGAGAACAGACACACACACCCTTACTTAAGAATCCAGATACAAGAGTCGAAGCATGGAATGTTTACTCATCCGTTACTCTGCAATTCTGTCCTCTTTGTAAAGGGAGCTGTGTCTATTTTTGTCAAAAAATAGATATATCTCCCCTTGTATTCTTGACTTATTACGAGGGTGGATGGAGCCAGCAGAGCGTGATCACAATTGAAGGCTTGGATGACCTAGTCAATGAGGGCTTCAGCGACGATCTGAGCGATGTCCTTAACCTTGATGTCCGGCTTTTCCTTGTCCTTGAGGCCGTCTTGGAGCATGGTCAGGCAGAACGGACAGGATGTGACCGCAGTCTCTGCTTGGGATGTGATCACTTCATCGGTGCGCATATGATTGATGCGCTTTCCCAGCGACTCTTCCGTCCACATGAGGCCTCCGCCTGCCCCGCAACAAAAACTGTGCTGTTTGTGATTCGGCAGTTCGATAAATTGTCCCTTGAGCTTAGCGAGAATTTCCCGAGGTTCCGAGATGATGCCATTGTGTCGACCAAGATAACAGGGATCGTGGTAGGTCATACGCAGCGCCTGTGTGGCATTTAGCGGCAAGCGACCGGCTTGGATGAGTTGAAAGATGAGTTGCGTGTGATGGACGACTTCGATCTGTTCGAAAGCCCGAGTTGTTTCAGGAGAGAGGTCGGGGAGGACCTTGAGCAGGCCCCGGTATTCATGGGAAAAAGTGTTGAATCCGTGGGGGCAGATAGCGATGATCTTTTTCACTTGGTACTTGGCGAATAGCTCAAGGTTCTCGGCAGCTTGAATCTGATACAAGTATTCATTGCCCAAACGGCGGGCGGAGTCTCCGCAGCATTTCTCTTCGGTCCCTAATATCGCAAAATCCACGCCTGCTTTATGCAAGATGGTCACCAGAGCCCGCGAGATCTTTTTCCCCTCTTCATCGAAAGAACCCGCGCAGCCGACCCAGAAAAGATACTCTGCGTCCGGATGTTCGCTGAGAAGTTTAACCTCGAGACCGTCTGTCCAAGCAGAACGATCGGAGAATCCGATTCCCCAGGGGTTGCTGTTGGTTTCCATATTGCGGAAGAAATTGTTCAACTCCCCGGGAAATTTGCTTTCCATCAGAACCTGACTTTGACGGATTCCCACGATCTTGGGAATGTGTTCGATCTCTACGGGACAGACATGCATACACGCCCCGCAGGTGGTGCAGGTCCAGATTTCGTCCTCGGAAAATACGCCTTCCATCAAGGGAGATAGGTCATCCCGCTGCTTTGCGATGTGTTTCTGACCGGAATTCAGCAGATGCTGTTTCAGGTTCAATATGATCATCTTGGGTGAAAGAGGTTTGTCGCTGGCGAAGGCCGGGCAGGCGTCCTGGCAGCGGCCGCACTCCATGCAGGCAAAGGTATCCAGCAGATCCTTCCAGGAGAAATCCAGAGACTTCTCAATCCCGAAGACCTCGGAATTTTCAATATCCATGGCAGGAAGCTCACCCATAGGAGTGTCTCGGTTGACCAGGACATTGAAAGAGCCGGCAAACATATGGAAATACTTGGAGTGGGGGACATAGGCGACAAAGGCAAATACTAAAAGGATATGCAGCCACCAGGCGATCATGAAGTGGGTGGCGATGGCCTCATGCCCCATCCCGGATACGGATGCAGCCAACTGCTTGCCCAAGAAAGACCAGCGTTCATGTCCTTCGTGGTGAGCGATAGCGAAAGCCTCGAAGTAGAGGTAGCTGAGAGTAACCAGAGTGAGTGCGATATAGATGATCGCAGAATCACGCCAAGTTGTGGCATAGGCTTTGAGGCGTATGATAAAACGGCGAAAAGCGAAATATAGAACACCCACTATCACCAGGATCGCAAAGACATCCACCATAAAAGAGAACAGGAGTCCAATTCTGCCATCTCCAAAGAGAAAAAAATCGGGGATGAATCCTTCCAGGGTATGATTCAGTGTCATGGTGTCAAAAGTCAGAGCGCCGTAAAAGATAAAAACATGCATAAGCCCGGCCAATACCCTCTCTGCCTTGAGAGTACACCTCTGAAATAAGATCTTAGTGAACGCCTGCCACAAGCGTTTGCCCAATTGGCTGAATCTTTTGGTGGGCAGACCGGCTCGGATGATACGGATCCGATAATAAACCGGGATCATGAAGGCCAGGAATGTTGCCAGAATGATAAGTGCAAAAATTATCTTTCCTGTAGATGTCAGCATAATCACTCCTTATTTTGCATGTTAAAAATCAAAAACCAGACCCAAACGAAGCACTCGAGGAGACTGAACTTCGAGGGCGTAGCGGGCTTGAAAATTGGGGCCGCTCCAAGGGGTTTCTTCCGTTGCCAGTGCCCGATTGAGAAGATTGAAGGCATCCAGGATCACCCTGAGACGCGTGGTCTTGAGTTGAAACATCTTTTCGATGCGGATATCCAACGTCCGGTTGTATTCGTACCTCATTTTGCCGCGGGGATGAGCCTGAATATAGTAGGGCCCCTGGTTCATGCCTTCAATGATGATCTGGCGCGAGAAGGGCTGGCCGTCATAATATTTGATCACACAGCCCAACCGGATATCCCAGGGAGCCAAATAATCGATGCCAATGCGTCCTGTATAGGCCCTGTCGAATCTCATGCGGCCCCTTGAGTTGATCAGTGTGTTGGGATTGTCGAGGAGGGTACCCAAGACTCCGTCATCGTTCTCGTATTCTGTATTCCCTGGATTTGTATCTCCCTCAGCCTGAGTGGCGGTCAGAGAAAGCATGAATGTGAACTTTTCGCCGAATTTCTTTATCAGATTAAGGTCGAGTCCAAAATAGAGGCTTGTCCTCGCATCCGGTTCAAGGTTTGTCAGCAAAAAATAATCCTGGCCATAAGACTCCGTTTTTTGGTTAAAAACCGTGAATATCTGATCATCGTGGGTATAGAGTATGTCATCGTCCCCAAAATCGAGATAGTGTTCAGGATCGTACGCGCCAAAAGGAACCCCGGTGTTGAGCGTCCGGATAAGATCATGAGTGCGTCGATAAAATCCGCCTAAATAAAAATACCAGTCCGATCCAAAGACAAGGTTGTAGGATATAGATATTTCATCGGTAGCAGGGCGTTTAACCTTGGGATCGATGCCTGAATATAAGGGACCTTCCCTGCGTAATAAATTGCCCAGCTCATTTTCTTGGAACTGCGAGTCTTGGTTCATATCGTTCCACACATGGACCATACCTCCCCAAGTATCAGAGTTTCCATAGGTCATAAAATGTAAGGGGAGGGTATAATAATAGCGGGCATAGGATATTTTTATGGCTGAGGATCGGGACGAGGAAAGTGGGAGAATGATTCCCAAGCGGGGTGCAAGATTAAGCCAGTTGATCACATTCTCGTTCCCCGGGGCTGACGCTTTGCTCGCTGTCAGATTTAAGCCCGCATAAAATGTCAAGAAGTTGCCGAATGTTAAAGCGTCCTGGACATGAAAGCTGAAATGCCAGGCTTTTTCCTGGTGTTCGAGCGGTGTATTGAATCGGACCACTTCGAGGGCTTCGTTCTCATAAAAGTGGAGATGGATATTCTCCCAAATCTCTGTTTGGGTGTCGGCGGAGGAGTTCTGAACCTGCATCCCATATTGAAGCCGATGTTGAGTTTTCCAAAGTCCAGAAAAAAGAGCTTCTCCTTGAAGCTGCAGTGTTAGGCTGCTTCGTTTTTCCAGGCCGGCCCACGGCGCCGTGCCCTGTGGTATGCGCTGAAATATGTCTACCCCATAAGGTCCGGGGATATCATCCTGGAAGTCGGACTGTGTTTGACCGTGGACATAGTTCAAACCTGCCCGTAAAGAATGTCCGGGACCTAGCAGCGCATCCCATGTCGCCTGGAAAAGGTCAAAGTGTTCTTTGCGTTGAGTTGTACTTGAGAAAGGGGCATCTCTATCTGCACCCCAGGATGAATGATCGAGACGCTGGCCTGTCCAAAAGAATCGGAGCAGGCCGGAAGCAAGTCGGTAGTCCAGTTCCACCTGTCCCGAGAGCAGAGAAGTCGGATCTTCGTCTTGATATTCAGCGATATTTCGAGAGAGGTCGAATGCGGACACCGAAGCAAAAAATGTGAGTTTGTCAGGTATTATCGGCCCTGAAATCTGAACATTGCCGTCAAGCATGTAGTTAAATTTGTTGCTTTCATAAAGGCCTTCGGATTCCAATTCAGGCGTAATGTTATTGGCCTGTAAAGCGTGGCTGATGTAAAAAGCAGAAACTGCTCCTTGGAATCGATCCGTTCCTCTTTTGGTTATAAGGTTAAAATATCCGCCTGGCGTGAAAAGCGCGGCAGGATGTCCGGCAGTGATATGTTGAGCCAGGGAAAGTCCATAGAAATCGGGATAGATCAAGGGTTTTCCTGGGCTGAAGGGATCGGTGACGTCCATGCCGTTTATCGAATAACGTGTCTGAGTCCATGATATTC
>JAUWSR010000174.1 GCA_030609975.1 Acidobacteriota bacterium
ACCCCGTTTTGGGTGCCAAAGTGGGGAAGATCATGATCATAATTAATATTGATGGTTTGAACGACACGGGAGTCATGTAAATCGATGACCACCAGCTTACAACTCTGTGTGGAAACATCAATCCCTGTAAATAGTTTACCAGCCATACCTGTTCTACTAACCGATTACGGTGTCGACAGAGCCGCCTCCTTGAACCTCCAGGAGGAAGTGGTTGGGAGCACAGATGATGCGTTCTCCAGTAAGTGAAACCGGCGGGGAAAGTCTGCAGATCTGGTGGCGGCAGGAGGATTCGCTGATCCAGGCGCGGCCGTTTTCGATGCGAAGGGTAATGTCGCCTAGGCGCCCGGGGAGAACTTCTGTCTTCTGGCCCTTGAGAGGAACCCGTTCTATCTGGCGACCGTTCTGGAACAGGATGACGGCTTGGCCTTGGGCCTCTCTTTTTTTTGCCTGCTTGAAGCCGACTATGGTCAGTCCTGAAGTCGAAGGATTGTGTTCATTGAGGGTTGACCAGAGACGGAGGAGCTTCTGAGTGCGCACATCCCAGATCCGGCCGTTTTTGATCAGGGCGAAGGAGGGACGAGCTTGATTTTGTAGCAAGCTGAAGGATATGGTCATGTCCGCTTGCTGTGGGTCGGCAGCCAGGGCCTGTCCCCTGCGCTGCAGCGCCTGAGAGAGAGCATCGCGTTGCGGGTGGGCCGTGAGGAAAGAGAATTGCTTTCCGGGATCTATGTTGTAGACAGAAAGTTCATTCAAGATCAAGGGGATAACATCGTGAGGGTTATCCGCGATCAGATAGAGCTCGCTGTTTTTGCCGGTTTTCTGAGTGGCCAGCAATACCGAGGTAATAACCGGAGAGACCAAGATGGTGTTTAAAAAGCTGCGTCTATCCATGACAGCCTCCTTTTTTGGTGATATCCAATATGACTGGATATAGAGATTTGAGATTGGCGGTGCGAAAATATCGAACCAACCAGGGGATGGCCGCTCCCAGGCCTAGGATAAAACCCAAAAAGCCTGCCTGGGAAGAGGCTAGAGACAGAGTGCCAGCCAGTAGAATGCCGGCAAAAGCACCGCCTACCGAAGCCACCAGAAGTGTGCTGAATAGTATAATAAGGGCACGGTTGTAATCTGTCTCCGGGATTTCGATCAGCACTTCGTCTCCGGGGAGAGCATTGTAAGGGTTTCTTGCGTCCAGGCGCCCCTCGCTCTGACTGGGGCCTTTACACAAACTGGAGGCGGAGCAATCTGAACATGCATCTGAGCAGGACACCTTGATCTGAGCCATATCGCCCTGGACGGAGATCACGATGCCGCTATCTTTCATATGGACTCTTGAACCTCTGGAGAGGCCTCTTCAGGCTCGGGCTTGTGCAGCCGGCCGATTGAATCGGTCGGGCATTTTTCCAAGGCCGGGATTTGTTCAGGCAAGATCTTTTTGTAATCTTTGATGACAGCCAGGTTCTTCTCGAGTACGATGGCATCCGGACAAGCACGGACACAGATCCCGCAGCCGATACAGGCGTTCTTACAGGCTTTTTTTGCCGCCGGGCCGCGATCCCGAGAGCGGCAGTAGACAAAGATGTTCTGATCCTGAGGATGGAGCTCGAATAGGCCTCGGGGACAGGCATCGACACATTTGCCGCAGGCGGTGCAGGCCTCTTCCACCACATAGGGAAGCCCATCTTCTCCCATGAAAAGAGCCTGGAACTGACAGGCCCGGACACAATCGCCATCGCCCAGACAGCCGTAGCTGCACTGCTTGTTACCTCCCACCAGATTTGCGGCATAGCAGGTGTTAAGACCCCAGTATTCTCCTCTGTCTTTGGCCGCGGTTCGAGTTCCGCGGCAGTGGCGGCGAGCGATTTTTTTAATGATCTCTCCGGCTTCGACACCCAAGATCTCTGCAATCTTCTGTGCCGTTTCTGCTCCACCCACGGGGCAGCCGTTGGCGCCAGCCTCTCCTTTGACCACGGCTTCGGCAAAGGCCTGGCAGCCAGCGTAACCGCAGGCTCCGCAGTTGGCTTGGGGCAGGCTCTCGGAGACTTCCACGACCTTGGGGTTTTCTTCGACTTTGAGTTTTTGGTAAGCAAAAGCCAGCCCGGTCGAGAACAGGAGCCCGAGTGCGGCCATGGTGATGATGGGTATCAGTATGTCCATTAGGTAATCATCCCAGAAAAACCGGTGAAAGCTAAAGCCATGATTCCGGCGACAATCAACGCGATCCCCGCCCCTTTTAGGGGCTCGGGGACATCGGCCAGATCGAGTTGTTCCCGGATGCTTGCCATGAGCACGATGGCCAGGGTAAAGCCAAGGCCCGAGCCTACGCCGAAGATGACGGCGTGGATAAAATTGTAGTTTCGCAGGGCCGTCAGCAAAGCCAACCCCATGATGGCACAATTGGTAGTGATGAGAGGAAGATAGATACCCAACGCTTGGTAGAGAGGAGGGCTGATCTTCCGGATGAACATCTCCACCAGCTGTACCAGAGCAGCGATGACCAGGATAAAGGAGACGATCTGGAGATAGTCAAGCTTGAAAGGGATCAGGATCCAGTGATTGATCATCCAGGAAACCACAGCGGTGATGGTCATGACAAAAGTGACCGCCATTCCCATGGAGACAGCCGAATCGATCCGCTTACTGACTCCCAGAAAGGGGCAGATGCCCAAAAAGTAGTAGAGAACATAGTTCTGAACGAAAATCGCGGCTATAAAGAGCATCAGGAGATCCATCAGGCGCGCCCTCTGCGAGTTCTTTGTTCTATCGCCAGTGCGATCCCCAGCAGGATGCCCAGCGTGATGAAGGCCCCGGCGGGCAGGATCATGATGATCCAAGGCTTGAACCACGGTCCCATGACTTGATATCCCAGAAACGTCCCTGCACCCAAGACTTCACGGATAGAGCTCAAAATCAACAGAGCCAGGATGAAACCTGTACTCATACCCAAGGCATCGATAAGGGCGCGGCCCACAGAGTTACGGGAAGAGAAGGCTTCCTGACGGCCCAGGATAATGCAGTTGACCACGATCAGAGGTACATAGGGCCCCAAGGCCTTGGAGATAGGAGGGAAATAGGCAGCCATAACGCGATCCGCAATGGTAACAAAAGTAGCGATAACCACGATATAGGATGCGATCCGCACTTGGGCGGGGATGAGCTTTTTTATGGAGGCCACGACCACCGAGCTAAGGATCAGCACAAAACTGGCGGCCAGGCCCATGGCGATGCCGTTGATGACGGCATTGGTGACCGCCAGCACGGGACACATCCCCAGGAGTTGGCGGAAGACCGGATTCTCATCCCACAGGCCTTTGAGATATTCTGCGGTCAGGCTCTTACTCGACATCTTATTCCTCTTTCCCGAGCTTGCCCTCTTGTTTGATCACCCTCAGGCGTTCCAAAGAGAGATTGACCATCTGCAGGACTTTCTCCGAGGAGATTGTGGCTCCGGTGATGGTGTTGATCTCGGAGGTGGCAAGCTCTTCCGGTGAACCCGCCGCCGGCTTCCGCAGGGTTAGGGGGCGGCTCAGATCCTTTTTCTCCCAGAATCGAAGGAAGGCGAGCGCATCCGTGATCTTAGCGCCCAGGCCGGGAGTTTCCTTCTGTTCAAGGATCGTCAGGGAATTCAAACGTTGGATGGCAGGATCGGTGCCGAACATCAGCTTGATAATGTCCTGGAAGCCGGTCCCGGAAGCATAAACGGCATATCCCAAGGCCATCCCCTCGCCGTCCTGCCCTGCATAGACCGTGAATTTTTCCTCCTCGTAGAGCTTTACGCTGGTTACCGTACCCGGAATGACAACGGTTATGGCGGCTTCGATCTCGCGCAGCCGATTCAGCTCGATGCGTTCTGTGGTGAGGAGCCCCACGACCGAAAGCAGGCTTCCAGAGATGAGGCCGACCATGGTGAGGACAAAAATCATTCGGGCAGAAAGGCTCATGCCTGCCTCCTTTCACCCAATATCCGCGGACGTGTGTAGCGGTTGATCAGGGGAACGAAGGTGTTCATGAACAGGATGGAAAACATAACGCCCTCGGGGAATCCTCCAAAAAGGCGGATGATCCCCACCATCAAGCCGATACCTAGGGCATAGATCCAAGCGCCTCGGGTGGAAATAGGAGAGGTCACCATGTCTGTGGCCATAAACAAGGCGCCGATCAACAATCCTCCTGCCAGCAGATGGAAGACCGGAATGGCGTATTTATTAGCATCCACCATCCAAAATATTCCAGTAAAAACACTTAGAGAAAGAATAATCCCTGCGGGAATCCGCCAGTCGATGACACGCTTGAACAGGAGAAAAAGAGCGCCCAAGATCAAAGCCAGGGCAGAGGTCTCCCCGATACAGCCTCCGATGTTTCCCCAGAGCAGCTCGGGCAGCGACGTTAAGGTTCCCTGGGAGATCGCATCCTGAAACTTAAGATTTCCCAGGGGTGTAGCAAAGGTCACCGCATCTAAACTCAGTGTAACCGGTGCCGACCATGTGGTCATGGCCACTGGAAAGGCGATCTGCATGAAGGCGCGCCCCACCAAGGCCGGATTGAAGATGTTGTGTCCCAGCCCCCCAAAAACCTGCTTTCCTAAGGCCACGGCGACAACCGAGCCGATGACAGCCAATTCCAGAGAAAGGTCCGGAGGAAGCGTCATTGCCAGCAGGAGTGCGGTGATGATAGCGGAGCCGTCCCAAAGCGAGTTCAGAGGCTTCTTCCTCACTTTTAGGAAAATCGCCTCCGTGGCCAGACAACCCAGGAGGCAGGCCAAGTAAAGGAACAGTGCTTTGAGTCGAAAATAATAGAATGACGCAGCGATAGCCGGCAATAGGCTTATAATCACCACGTACATGATCTTGGGAACGGAGTCGTGATCTTGAAAATGAGGAGAGGATTTGAGGAACATTACGTTATTTGCCATCATGCGCTCTTCTTTCTCTTCAAGGCGATGATCTGGTTTTTGCCCAACCTTATCCAGTGGACCAGAGGGATCTTTGCGGGGCAGGAATACTGACAACATCCACACTCCACACAATCCAGAGCTCCCCAGGCTTCCGCTTCGTCAAGGAAATCGTGTTTAATATATTTCATCAGCTGGGTCGGTACCAGGCCCATGGGGCAGTGCGTAACACAGCGGGCGCAGCTTATGCAGGCGCGCTCACGCGCCGGCTTGGTTTCCGCCCAGGCCAGGATGCCCGACGTACCCTTTATGACAGGCACCTCTGTGGTCCATTGGGTAAGCCCCATCATGGGGCCGCCCATGATCATCATATTGGAGCCGTCTTTGGCTCCGCCGCAAAAATCGAGGGCGTCCTGGAAGAGGGTTCCCACTCTTACCAAAAGATTTTTTGGATCAGGGATCCCTGTTCCTGAAACGGTTACAGCTCTTTCGATCAAGGGGCGACCTTGGGAAACCGCATCCCAAACAGCCTTGGCCGTGCCTACATTCTGGACGACCACGCCCACATCGAAGGGCAGGCCTCCCCGGGGAACCTCCCGCTTCAAGAGGGCAGAGATCAGGTTTTTTTCTGCTCCCTGGGGGTATTTGGTTTTAAGCAGGCTAGTCTCAAAGGCAAATCCCGGATTCTGGCTGCGGAAGATCTCGAAGGCATCCTTTTTGTTGTTCTCGATGCCAACGATGATCTTTTTCGCGCCCGTGGCGATCCGGTCGAGCTCAGCTCCTTTAAGGATATCTTCCGGATATTCCATCATGAGGCGGTAATCAGCGGTTAGAACCGGTTCGCACTCGCAACCATTAAGGATGATGGTATCGATGGACTTATCTTTCGGCGGCGTGATCTTCACTGCTGTGGGAAAAGCTGCTCCCCCTAAACCAACAACTCCTGCCTCTTTGACTTTTTGACGGATATCATCCGGAGAGAGAGAAAAAGGTGCATCGTGGCCTTGGAGCTCAGGAGAGATCCGGTCCTCGCCATCGTTCCTGATGATTACGGCCTGGACAGGCTTTCCTAAAGGATGGTTGAAGTCCTCTACCGCCTTCACCTTTCCGGAGACACTGGAGTGGACACTGGCGGAAAAGAGAACCTTAGCTTCGCCGATCTTCTGCCCCAGAAGGACCTCGTCTCCTTTTTTAACCAGAGGCGCTGTCGGAGCGCCAAAGTGCTGATGCAGAGGGATTACCACTTTTTCTGGCGCCGGCAGCGCCTCCAGCGCTTTGTCCTCCGTCCCGTGCTTGTGTTCCGGAGGGTGAATTCCGCGCGGAAAAGTTTTCGTTTTCATATCTTTGCAATATCCAAAAATGAGCCTCAAGTTTAGTCATTCTTGGTAGGTATTGTCAACCCACATGTGGATGTGCACAGAGAGGAAGACAGAGATAGAACAGAGGCGAGCGGCTAAGATAAGCTTTGCCTTTTCTGCCGGACTTCGGTAATATAATGTTAGACTGGTCGTGGCCTCCGTCACTATCAGGGAAACATCATGGACGTCACTTTAAAGGAAGTCGAGAATCGGAAAGAGCTCAAGAAATTCATCTTCCTTCCTGCCCATATTCATCATGACCACCCCGGGTGGGTTCCGCCTATTTACATGGATGAGTGGCAGTATTTCAATCCCAAAAAGAACAAAGCTTTCAGCTATTCTGAAACAACCCGAGTGTTGGCCTATAGAGGGAATCAAATCGTGGGCCGGGTTATGGGGATCATCAATAACCGCTACAACGAGTTCAAGCAAGTAAAGCTGGCCCGCTTTGGTTATTTGGAAGCCCTGGAGGATGAGGAGGTCGTCCGAGCTTTGCTACAGCATGTGGAGGATTGGGCGCGCGCTCACGGCATGGATAGGATTGTCGGCCCGTATGGATTCACCGACCAGGATCCCGAGGGTTTTCTCATCGAGGGCTTTGATGCCCCTGTCACCATCCCGGGTTATTATAACTTCGAATGGCTGCCCGTGATGGTCGAAGCCCAAGGATATGAAAAAGATATCGACTATGTTGTCTACAAGGTGGACATCCCCAAAGAGGAACCCGAATTTTATCACAAAATATACGATCGGGTGATGAAAAAGGGGGATTTTAAACTTATCGAGATCCGCAATCGCAAAGGCATCAAACCCTGGGTAGAGCCGGTGCTGACGCTCATGAACGAATGTTACTCTTCCAGCGGTATCTACGGATACACTCCTCTGGAAGAACAAGAAATGAAAGATTTGGGAAAACGTTATATGCTCTTGCTCGATCCCAGGTTTTTAAAGGCCATCACCAAAGACGGAGAAGTGGTTGCTTTTGTGATCGGGATGCCCAACCTGGTTGAAGGCATCCGGAAAGCCAAGGGGCGGCTTTTTCCTCTCGGGATCTTCAAGATCATGCGGGCTGCCAAAAAGACCGACCAACTGGATCTGCTCCTGGGGGCCATTAAGGAAGAATACCGCGGACGGGGCCTGGATGTTCTCATGGGGGTTAAGATCTTTGCGGCCGCCCGGAAGGCCGGGATGACGGTGATGGATTCCCACCATGAGATGGAGACCAATCTGAAGGTCCGGGCCGAGATGGAAAAGCTGGGGGGAGTTGTTTATAAGCGCTTCCGCGTCTATAAAAAATCCCTTATCTGAATTATTCATAACTCCTGCCGACATAAATATTCTACTTCGAGATCTTTTCTGTCTCTCTGGATTCAGAGATGCAATATATAAACTACACATCCCTCCTGTCATTTAATATCTAGTCGGCAGGAGTTACCCTTCGGGCGTGTCAATCTTACTGTATCTGCTTCGTCGTGTCTCCTTTGCGGTAGTAGACTACAGCTTCAAGACACACTCCTTGCAGCTACAGCAACCTTGACCCGTGAATAATCCAGGCACCTGAATTATTCATAAATACTGCCGACTTTAATGTTTCCCCTTTTGATCTATTCTTTCCAATAAATTTAAGGACCTAAACTGTTTTCTACTCCTCCGTCATTCCAACGAATTCATAGCCGGCAGTATTTACCCTGCGGGCTATAAATAA
>JAUWSR010000268.1 GCA_030609975.1 Acidobacteriota bacterium
CCCAGGCGATCCTGAACATATTTGATCAGATCCGGAGTCTTCCCTAAAACCTGCACGATGCGTTCCGCCACTTCGATATTCCGGACTTCGGCATTGGCGCCCACATTATAGACCTGTCCAGCTTCGCTTCGCCGCATAACCAACTCGATGGCTTCGCAATGATCCTCAACGTGCAGCCAATCGCGCACATTGGTCCCACGGCCGTAAAGGGGCAGGAATTTATCTTCAAGCGCATTGGTCACAAACAGCGGGATAAACTTTTCCGGGTACTGGTACGGCCCATAGTTGTTGCTGGGTCTCAGAATGACGATAGGAAGCCCGTATGTGACTACGTACGAGTAAGCCAGCCTGTCCGCACCGGCTTTGCTGGCCGCGTAAGGTGAGGAGGGGTTCAAAGGATCGATTTCACTGAAAAATCCTTCGTCACGGCTGCCGTAAACTGCGTCTGTGGATATGTGCAGGAAGATCTCGATCTCGGAATCCTTGAGAGCCTCAAACAAGATAAAACTTCCGTAGACATCTGTCAGCACGAACTCACCGGCATCCATGATAGAGCGGTCGACATGGGTTTCGGCCGCCATGTGGACCACCGCCTGCACCTGGGGAAAGAGCCTTTCCACGGTCTCGCGGTCCCGGATGTCACCATGGACGAACTCATAACGGGGATCGGATTCGATATCCCGGAGATTCTCGAGGTTGCCGGCGTAGGTCAGTTTGTCCAGATTGATGATCTTCAGGTCGGAATACGTCTTCAGGAGATAGTGGATAAAATTGCTCCCAATGAATCCGGCTCCACCGGTGACCAGGACGGTCTTCCCCTCGAGAATGCGTTCAGCCATCCTTGCGTCTCCAATCATAAGGGATGTCATTGTCATGGGGATCGAGCCTTACTTCATCCGGCTCTTGGTAATTGTAGACTTCGGTCGGGAGATTCACGATGACCGCTTCCTCCTGACTGACACACTTCCAGCCGTGATAGATGTTGGCCGGGATCTGGATCAGCGTGGGATTGTGGACGCCCAGATAGAACTGATCGACCTCCTGGAACGTGGGTGATCCTTCCCTTGAATCGTAGACCACCAGCTTTATCATGCCCTGTACACAGGCAATGTTATCCGTTTGGTTTTGGTGGAGGTGCCAGGCTTTAACGACCCCAGGAAAGGTGGTGGTCACATACACCTGACCGAAACGTTCAAACAGTTCGTCATCCCTGCGGAGGATCTCCATAAGACGGCCGCGTTCATCCGGAATGACCTTGAGTTTTTTTATTTGGATCCCATCGATCATGTTTTGCTCCCTTATCGTGTGCTCTAGGTTTATTTGATGCCGATCTCGCTCTGATCTCCGACTATAAAGCGGTAGACAGAGGGTTTAGGAGGACATTTGAAGATTTTGACGCCTCGACCGATCAGGCTTTCATCGATCCGGCTGCCCACCTCCCTGATCTCACTGCCTTCCAAGACGATGCTGTGCTCGATCTCCGTCTGGCAAACCAGACAGTCCTTCTGGATAGAGGTGAAAGGACCGATATAGGAATCCTGAATCTGGGTGTTTTTGCCGATGATGGCCGGTCCCCGGATGATGCTGTTCGTGACGGAGGCCCCTTTTTCAATGACGACCGGACCGTTGGTACGGGAGTCTGCGTCTACGTCTCCCTCGATCTTTTGCGTAAGTGTTTCCAGGATCAAGCGGTTGGCATCAAGGATATCTTCGATCTTGCCGGTATCCTTCCACCAGCCTGTCACCATGTGCGAACGGACTTCGTAGCCGTTCTTCACCAGATACTGGATGGCATCGGTGATCTCCAGCTCATTACGCCAGGAGGGCTCAATGGCATCGATCGCCTCGAAGATATTATTATCGAACATATACACCCCGACCAGGGCCAGGTTGCTGGGCGGGTCCTTGGGTTTTTCCACCAGGTTGACCACCCGCCCGTCCTCAAGTTCAGCCACTCCAAACATGTGAGGATTGGGGACTTCGGTCAAAAGGATGAGTGAGTTGGGCTTTTCCTCCTCAAATTCCTGTACCAACGAGGTGATACCGCTCTTGAGGATGTTATCCCCCAGATACATCACAAAGGGCGTGTCCTGCAGAAAATCCCGTGCAATCTTTACCGCATGCGCCAGGCCCAAGGGCTCGTCTTGTTCGATATAGGTCACAGAGATCCCCCAGCGTGAGCCATCCCCCACGGCGTCCCGAATCTCATCCTTTGTGTCTCCGACAATAATGCCTATGTCCCTGATACCAGCTTCATGCAGGGCCTCGATCCCATAGAATAAAACCGGTTTGTTGGCGACCGGGACCAGCTGTTTAGCCTGGGTAAACGTCAACGGCCGCAACCGTGTTCCTTTGCCTCCACTGAGAATCAAACCCTTCATGTTGTTTCTATCCTTTTCCTGAATTATTCATAAAGCCTGTCGACATTTCAACAGTATCACAATATTTTCGCAATTTTGTGCGATATATTAAAATCCGATACCACCTAGGACTTCTGGGGATTTTCCGATGTTGCCCAACCCAATGGTAAAGTTAAACTGAGCCTCCGGCTTTTCCCGGAAATAGAATATCCTAACGCTGCCACTGAAATCAAGACACTGGTACGTATATACAAAAGAGAAGGCCGTGTAGAGAAGCTCTTTTTCCTGGATGTTGTAGTCCAATTCTATCATGGTTTCCAAAGACCACCTGGGAATCTTGAATCCTGTGAAAAAGCCGATCTGGTGCCGAGCAAAAGCCGACTCCAGCCGGAATGGACCTGTGGATTTGTACCAATTGACTCGGAAAAACAGGTCATCGGTCGGATTTCCCAGGTTGAGCCCCAGCCGCATGCGGGAGAAGGCATTTTCATAGACGTTATAAGCACCGGAAAAATCGATAGAATACCGGGTACCGGGAAAGTAGCGCAGATATCCGCTGATATCTGCAAATGCGGGCGTTTCTCCGTTGATCTTATAGTTCTGCAGGGGACTATTTTCGGGGTCCAGATAGTATATCTGCCCCACGCCCACAGTGAAGATCTCGCGCGTCATATTGTCCCTTTTCACCAGGACATGATTGACCAGCCCATAAGAGACGGAGTGATTCCGGTAGAAAAAACGAGGCACGATGATCCGGTCTGAATCTGCGATAGGGCTTTCGTAGCGGTACCGGAATTCCGGCTCGATGATATGCTTGACCCGCGGGAGATTGTCCTGATTGAAAAATATCCGTTGAAAAACCGGCCCCGTCAAAGAGATGTCGAGGGTGCTGTTCTGAGTGAAAAACGGTTCATTCACCACTTTTTTGGTGCTGGGAGCGTAGCTTTGAAAGTAATAATTCAGGTTGGATGAGATCGAAGTGCTGACGTTCAACCAGGGAATGGCGTTGAATGGAAAAGAGAGAGTCGGGACGAAAAAATAGCTCGTCGACTTCTTCTGTGTATTTTTTTCATATTCATGATCCCAGCCATACTCCCAACTGTTAAAGGCGGTGTTGAAAGAAAAGTACAGAGGTTCGAAAAGCTTGATCTTGGACGAGGTCAGTCCCATTTCCGGAAGGTTGTTCCGAATGATCGATTGATCCGTGGATTTGTAATAGGTCTCGAATCGGGAAACCCGGACATTCCAATTGAAATAAGACCAGGCTCGCGAGAGATAGACTTGAGAGCTGCGGTTGGATACCACGGCACGCATAAAGTTGTTGTCGAATTCCCTGAGGAAATCGAACGAGCTTTGATAGTCGACATCCGCCACCAAACGAAAGCTGGCAGGCAAAGGCTGATTGTGTTCAAAGCGTATGATGGCGGCGTTGTCGTCCTCATAGGGAGCATTGTTATTGAATTTGAAATAATAGAGCTTCAGTTCGCCCCCCATGCCTCTAGGGAAGCGGTAGCGGTACTCCCCTGCAGCTCCCACACCTCTCTGGGAGAAGTAATCCAGGTTGATGGTGGCATCCATGTTGCGCCGGATGGCCCAAAAGAAGGCCTGTGAGATGTGGAAGCCTTTCTGGCCGTTGTAGCCGGCATTGGGAAAAAGGAAGCCGGTGGCCCGATCCTGGTCCAAGGGATACCGGATATAGGGAAACCAAAACACCGGGACTTTTTTGATGCGCAGCACGGGGCTCCACATCTCGATGTAGTCATCCCGTTTAAAATTGGCTTTGGTGGTGTTGAAACGCCAACGGGGGGTCGGTTGGGTACAGGAAGTCACCCAGGCTTTGTTAAGCTGATAAATCTCCGCGTCTTTGCGCTCGACACTTTGGGCTTCGTAAGTGATATCCGGCTGCACCTGTCCGTGCACATTGGTCAGGATGCCCTGGTTGGAATCCAGGTTGCCCTGGATCTCATCCATGCTGTGCACCTCGTTGGGAAGATGAAAAGCCACATTGCCCTTGGCATAGAAGTCCTTGGTCTCGGTGTTCACCTCCACATAGTCGGCGAACAGCTTCATGTCCTTATACTCGACCTTCACATCCCCCCAGGCTTGGATGGTATCTTTTAACCACTCTTTATGCTGGGCAACGATCCGGACCTCTGAAACCAAGGCGATGGGATCCTGCGGGTAAAGAGCCGTCCCCACAAGACAAAGGAATCCCAAAAGGAGCGGGGCCAGCTTAGATCTATGCATTATAAAAAACTGTAGCATATGCCCAGGGGAGAATCAACTGTCTAGACAGCCAAGATCCTAATGCAGCTTACTTGTCAGATCGTTTTTTTTGCAGATCCTATGTTAAGGTGAAAACCCGTTCCTGTTTCGCTGACTGCTCTACAGCACGCCTGCCATGTCCTGCATGTTCTTTTCAGAGATCGCCGGCCCGCTTCATTTCGCTAATAACTTCAGACCACCCCTGTGCTAAGTCAAACTGAGGAGAAAAACCCAACTCCAATCTTATTCGCTCACCTTGTACGGCCATGTCCTCTGTATACTTTTCAATAATCGCCCGTGCAGCGAGAGATTTGTTCCCAATAATTTTGGCGCCAATATCAAGCGTATTCGCTGTGCAATGCGCTAGTTTTATTGGTATGGCGACTTTCGGCGCGCGTCTTCCCAGCAATCCGGAAATAACCGCAATAATCTCCTTCATAGTATAAAATCGACCATCCGTGACATTATAAACCCGGCCAGCTGCGATCGGATTCGTGGCTGCCAATAGAACCGCATTGGCGACGTCCCGATCATATACCAACGTCCGGCGGTTTTTTCCGTTCCCGGGAGGGATAAAACGCCGTCGTGCAAGAGCTTGGATAAGCCGTCGATAGTTCCCTTTGACCCGGTAC